>JAYUAH010000388.1:0-1784 GCA_043741415.1 Betaproteobacteria bacterium | reverse complement strand
CGTCGATGCCGCCGCCGGGCGGGAAACCGACCACGATGCGCACCGGACGCTGCGGCCAGGCTGAGCCGTTCGCAGCAGGTTGAGCTGGCGTCAGGCTGCTCGCACACAGCAGCAGCGTAGCCATGCTCAGCAAAAATTGTTGCTTCATGTGATGCCCTCGTGTTGCGTTGCGCAGTAGGATAACATGGCGAAATACGCAATCACGATCGCAGGAGTTCCTATGAAAGACGCCTTGCATGTCGGCCTGATGGTGCCGATCAACAACACCACCATGGAACGCGAATTGCTGGCGTGGCTGCCCGCGGGATCGACTTGCGCCACGCAGCGCATCCCGCGCGGTAAAGGCTTGCTGACGAAAGAAACGCTGCCTGACTACATGGCGCAGGCACTTGAATTGGCGAAAGCGTTTGATGATCCTGCGGTCGATGTGGTGGCGTATGGCTGCACAGCGGCGGGTTTTATTTCAGGGCCGGCGGGCGACGCGGCGCTGCAAAACAATCTCGCCCACATCACCGGCAAAAGCGTGGTGACCACGGCGCGCTCTATGGTGCTGGCCTTGCAGGACATCGGCGCAAAAAATATCGCACTGGTGACGCCGTATACCGAATGGGTGAACACGCAGTTAACAGCGTTTCTCGCCGACGGCGGTATTACGGTCAAACGCTTCAATAGTTTTTACGCGCAGAACACCGATGAACTCGGGCGCATCGAAGCGCATCAAGTGGCGAAGCTCGCGCGCGAAACCATGGGTGATGATTGCGAAGCGATGTTCATCGGCTGCTCGCAATTGCCGACGTGTGAAATCCTGGAGGATCTGGAACGTGAGTTCGGACGGCCTGCATTGTCGTCGATACAAGCGACGGCGAAGCGCGCGCAGCATGCGGTCGCCGCTCCAGTCGCTATATAAAATATTGTTTAAAAACAAATAGTTATCATGATATCGCGGCGCGAGATGTTAGGTGCAGTGGGTGTCACGGGATTGCTGCATCTGGCTGCTTGCGCGGCGCCCTCTGCGATGTCGCCTACCGCTCGCAACGAACTCGCGCCGAGCGGCACACTGCGCGCCGGCATCAACTACGGCAACGTCATACTCGCTGTTAAGGATGAAAAAACCGGCGAGTTGCGCGGCGTGCATGTTGATCTTGCGCAAGCGTTGGGGCGAACAATTGGCGTTCCTGTTCAACTCATCGCTTATGCAGCGGCAGCACCTTTGGTCGATGGATTGAAGAAAGATGAACTCGATGTGGCGTGGCTATCCGCCGAGCCGGAGCGCGCTGGTGAAATCAATTTTTCACCGGCGTATGTGGACATCGATGCCACGTATTTGTTGCCGCCGAATTCGCCGTTTCGCGATGCGAGTGAACTAGACCGCGACGGCGTGCGCATCGCGATAGCGGCACGCAGCGTGTATGAGTTTTATCTCAACCGCACGTTGAAGCATGCAAAGCTGGTGAACGCGCCGAGCACGCATGCGGCGTTCGAGTTATTCGCCAGGCAAAAACTGGATGCGCTGGTCGGGCTGCGGCCGCGCCTCGCGGTGGATGCGCACCTGATGCCGGGTTCGCGCATCGCGCAGGGCCGCTTCATGGTGGTGCAGCAGGCCATCGCCACGCCGCTCATGCGTAAGGCCGCAGCGCGTTATGTGCACGAATTCACCGAGGATGTAAAAGCCAGCGGCTGGCTTGCGCGTTCACTGGCGCGACACGGCGTGCAGGGCGTTGCAGTGTCGGCGGCGGCGCGATAACGCACAGGATCGACATCTTGAAAATTTGCGCAACCGTAGT
>JAYUAH010000387.1:0-10273 GCA_043741415.1 Betaproteobacteria bacterium | reverse complement strand
TATGCTTTGGAAGGCAGCGTGTTCATCGCGGGCGCGGTGGTGCAATGGCTGCGCGACGGGCTGGGTATCATCAAGTCGGCGTCCGAGATTGAAGCGCTGGCGCGCAGCGTAGCCGACAATGGCGGCGTATATTTTGTACCGGCATTCGCCGGCTTGGGTAGCCCGCACTGGGATCCGTACGCGCGCGGCACCATCAGCGGCTTAACTCGAGGCAGCGCGGCAGCACATATTGCGCGCGCTGCGCTGGAGGCCATCGCGTATCAGACCGCTGATGTGCTGGATGCAATGCAAAGCGACGCCGGCATCACGATTCCCGAACTGCGAGTGGATGGCGGTGCCGCGAGTAATGATTTTCTGATGCAGTTTCAGGCCGACGTGCTCGGCGTGCCGGTCGTGCGTCCGCGTGTGACGGAAACCACGGCGCTGGGCGCAGCGTATCTTGCAGGCCTTGCCGTGGGTTATTGGAAAAATGCCGAAGAGATTGATGCGCAGTGGCAGATTGAGCGGCGGTTTGAGCCGGCGATGGCGCGCGCTGAGGTACAGCGCTTGCGTGGTGGCTGGAACGATGCCATCGCACGTGCAAAAGGCTCGGTGTCTGATAAAGGGTAGGGCGGAAAAGCGTAGCGCCTTCCGCCATAAGCAGTGGCGGAAGGCGCTACGCTTTTGCGCCCCACGATCTTGTCCGCCCGACTTACGTGATACGATTTGCGCTCCGCAAGTTGCCCTCGTTATCGCTCGAATGCGCCGGAGCCTTACATGCCGTTCCATCGTTTTGAAAACCTTGAAAGCAAAGCGCCGACGCCTGATTTGTCGTCGGCGCGCGGGCCGGTGATCGAGGGTGAACGACTGGCGTTTGGCTTGTTCGATGTGCCCGCCGGTTACGCCGTGCCGACGCTGGTTAGCGACCGCGAGATATTTATTTACCTGATCAGCGGCCCTGCATGCGCGCGCCGGCACGGACAGCCGCGACGTGAGCGCAGGTGACGTGATGCAAATTCCGCGCGGCACGCCGTATCAACTCGATACGAAATCTACTTTCGTGCGCTATGCAATGGTATGTTCAACACCTTTGCTTGCAGCGAAAATCGACCACATGACGCCGGCTGAGCGTGAGCAATCGCGCGTGCACAACCGCGCGAACTAAGCACTGAGTAGAAACGGGATGGCCTGTCGTTGGATAACAAAATAATGTTTAAAATCAAATACTTATATGAAAAATAGAGTCACGGTAGGGCAAATCGGACTGGGCATTATGGGGGGGTCGTTCGCGCGGCATTTGGTGGAGGCGAAGCTTGGCGTGATCGGTTTTGATGTGGACCCGAAAGCACGCGCCACGCTGGTCAGGCGCGGCGGCGCTGCCGCTGTTTCGGCCGCGGATGTGGCGCGCGAGTGCAACGTGATCATCACCTCGCTGCCGAGTATCAAGGCGTGCGAGGCGGCGTTTTTCAGCAAAGACGGCATCGTGGCGGGCGCAGCCAAAGGCACCATCGTGATCGAAGCGAGCACCATGCCACTCGAGGTGAAGCACGATATCCGCAGCCGCTGCGCGGCGCACGGCATTATCGTGCTCGATTGCCCGATCAGCGGCACCGGTGCGCAGGCCGCGGCGAAAGATATTTCGGTCTACGCCAGCGGCGACGCGGCGGCGGTGAAGCGTTGCACTGCGGTGTTCAAAGGTTTTGCGCGCAGCATGCACTACTGCGGCGAATTCGGGAATGGCTCGAAACTTAAATTCATCGCTAATCTGCTGGTGACCATACACAATCTGTCGGCGGCCGAGGCGATGGTGATGGGCTTGAAGGCGGGGCTGGACTTGAATCTCGTTTACAAGGTGATCAAGGACGGCGCCGGCACTTCGCGCATGTTTGAAGTGCGCGGGCCAATGATGATTAAAAACGATTACCGCGCGGCGACCATGAAAGTCGATGTGTATCAGAAAGATATCGATATCATCGGCGCGTTCGCGGCCAAGCTGAATATTCCGGTGCCGTTGTTCGAGGCGAGCAAGGCGTATTATTCGGCTGCGCTGTCGCAAGGTTACACCAAGGAAGATACCGCGGCGGTGTGCGCGGTGCTGGAGCAGATGGCCGGCGATCCACGTAAGAGCGCTAGAAAAAATAAATTCCCAAAGCAAAGAAAGTGAAATCGTCATGAGTGAAGCAACGCCGATGTCCCCACAAAGCCAGGCCTCGCAAACACTGGCGTTCAATATGAAGCTTTTGGCCCAGCACGAGATGGAAGGTTTCGGCGGCATGGGCGAGGGCATGAATATGCAGGTCGCCAAAGACGGCCGGCGCATTATCTGGATGGCGCACGAGTCGGCGCCAAAGAATTTCACCGCGCTGGATGTGAGTGATCCGCGCAAGCCCAAATTTGTGATTCAAACCGAATTGCCGCACAGCGATGTGCGCTCGAATTCGCTCGACGTGGTGGGCAACACCATGGTGGTGGCGTATCAGACCAAGGGTTTTAATACCAAGCCGGCGGGCATCGATTTGTTCGATATCAGCGTGCCGGAAAAGCCCAAACTCATTTCACACTTTGATGCATCGGGGCAATTTTCGCGCGGCGTGCACGCGGTGTGGTTCGACGACGGCGAGTTCGTGCACATGGCCAGTGGCGCACCGGATTTCGAGCCGACCAACGACAAGGACGATCAGTTTTATCGCATCATCGACGTGCGTAATCCGTCGAAGCCGATGGAGGCCGGCCGTTGGTGGATGCCGGGCACGCGCAAGGGTGACGCCGTAGCGCCGCCGCCGCGCTTGAAAATCGACGGCGGCTACCGTGCGCATAACACCAATGTGTATGCCAGGCAGCGGCCGGATCGCGCATACGTCGGTTACATCGACGGCGGCGGCTACATTCTCGATATCAAAGACAAATCCAATATCAAAGTGGTGTCGCGCTGGAAAAACGCACCGCCGTTCAACGGCTTTGTGCATACCGTGCTGCCGTTGTTTAGCCGTGACCTGTTGATCGTTACCGAGGAATGCGTGCGCGACAATTGCGAGGATTGGCCCAAGCTCACCTGGGTGCTCAACAACGCAGACGAAACCAATCCGGTGCCGATTTCCACCGTGCCGTTGCCGGCGCCGGAAAGTTTCGGCAAGCGCGGCGGGCGTTTTGGTTCGCACAATCTGTGGGAAAACTATTCCGCGGATTGCGCGTGGCGCTCGGACAACATCATCCTCGCCACCTTCTTCAATGGCGGCTTGCGCGCGTATGATTTGTCGAATCCGTATCAGCCGCAGGAAGTCGCCTACTTTGTGCCCGGCACGCCGAAGTTGTCGCCCAAAGGTGCGGTGCAGATTAACGATGTGTATGTGGATGATCGCGGCATTGTGTATTGCCAGGACCGGTTTACCGGCGGCTTGTATATTGTTGAGTGGACGCAATAGACGCACATGGAAGCTCCCGTATTAGGCCGCAGCGCACTATCGGGCCGCATTCCCGTCAGTGTAGTCACGGGTTTTCTCGGTAGCGGGAAAACCACGCTGGTCAATAAGTTGCTGAAGCGTCCGGAGATGAATCGCGTGGCGGTGATCGTCAACGAGTTGGGCGAGCAGGCCATCGACAACGATCTGGTGGAGGTGTCGTCCGAGCAGATGATGCTGCTCAACAACGGTTGCCTGTGCTGCGTGCTGCGCGGCGATTTGCAAGAGACACTGCGTGATCTGTTCGTCAAGCGGCGCAATGGCGTGATCATTGACTTTGACCGCGTGGTGATTGAAACCACGGGGTTGGCCGATCCGGCGCCGGTGATGCAAACGCTGATGACGGACACCATGTTGCAATCGCAATACCGGCTCGACTGCGTGGTGACGCTGGTCGATGCGGTCAATGGGCTGGAGCAAATCAAGACGTTATCCGAGCCGGTGAAGCAGGCGGCGCTGGCCGATCGTATCGTGATCACCAAGACGGATTTAGTGGATGAGGCCAAGGTGGTGGCGCTGGAAGCGGCGCTGCGCGATTTGAATCCGCGTGCGCCGTTCAAGCGCGCGATCAACGGCGAAATCGAACTCGCGTTTTTGATCGATGTCGCGCTGCGCAGCATGCAGTCGCGGCTGGAAGATGTCGAACGCTGGATGGGCGCCGACAACGCAGAGGATCACGGGCACTACGGTCATGACGAACACGGTCACGCGCACCGGCACGATACCAACGTCATATCATTTTGTTTGCGTTACAAAGTGCCGTTTACGTGGGCCTCGTTTTCGCAATGCATGGAAGTGCTGGGCACGTTACGCGGCGCGGATTTGTTTCGGGTGAAAGGGCTGGTGAACGTGGCCGGCCATCAGGGGCCGTTGATCGTGCAGGGCGTGCAGCACTTGTTTCATCCGCCGATCGAACTGGAAAAATGGCCCAGCGACGATCACGACACACGCATTGTGTTTATCACGCGCGGCATCAAACAAGAGACGGTGGCGAATTTGTTTGCGGCGATTGCGTCGGTAGCCGCGGTGCCGAGTCCGCTAGCGACAAGTTATTAAAAAGTGTTTAAAATCAAATAGTTACGATAAATCAACAGCAGGCCTTCGCGGTGCTTCGCGCAGTGCTTCGCGCAGTGGTTCGATTACGCGCCTTCGGGTGTCACAATCTCGATGTGATCGCGGCTCACGTTGACGAATGGTGCGTTCATCACCAAGCGGCCGTTCAGATCCCACACTTCAACTTCGGTCAACGCCATGAAATCTTTAGAGTCGATCATATAGTCGGTGACGCGGGCGCCGGGTTGTAGATGAACATGGCCCTTAATCCGGTAACTGCGGGTAAGAATGACCAACTTGGTCTTTGCGTTCGCTTCAGTCATGATCGATTTTCTCCAGAAGATTGGTGGCCAAGATGGTAGCGCCAAAGCGTAGCGTGAGCAAATGCGCTTCAACCTGAGAGGATGGCGCGCCGCGCTGATGGCCGGCGCGTGGCTGCTCAGTATGGTCGCATGTGCTGCAGAAACGGTTGCCGTCGGCTCCAAGCGCTTCACCGAATCGTACATTTTGGGCGAGGTCATCACGCAACGCATTCAAGCGACGGCGGGTGAGCGCGCGACGCATCGACAAGGGCTCGGCAATACCGCGATTTTGTTTGCCGCGCTGAAAAACGGCGCCATTGATGTTTACCCGGAGTACACCGGCACCCTGGCTTTTGAATTGCTGGCGCTCACGCACGTGCCGTCGCTCGAGGCTTTGAATACGGCGCTGGAAATCCACGGGCTGGCTGCGGGCATCCCGCTGGGATTCGGCAATTCGTACGCGCTGGCCATGCCGCAAGCGCGCGCCACGGCGCTGCGTATTGCGACGATTTCCGATTTGCAGCAGCACGCCGCGGTGCGCTGGGGCCTGTCGCAGGAATTTCTCAATCGCCGCGACGGCTGGCCGGCGTTGCGTGCGGCGTACGCGCTGAGCGCGCAACCGGTGGGCCTGGATCACGGCGTGGCCTACGACGCGATCAAGGCCGGCACGGTGGACGTGATTGATGTGTACACCACCGACGCGAAGCTCGCGCGCTATGGCCTCAAAGTACTCGCCGATGATCGTGCGTTTTTTCCGCCGTACGAGGCCGTGTTGGTGTATCGCCGCGATTTGCCGCAACGCCATCCGGCCGCCTTTCGTGCACTGCAAACTTTGGAGCGCGCCATTTCGGGCGAGGCGATGATGCGCATGAACGGCGCTGCTGAACTGGACGGGCAGCCGTTCACGCGCGTCGCGTCTGATTTTCTGGCCGGTGCGCCCACGGCGGCGACAGGGACCGCAGCGGCGCGTGCGGGTTGGTTCGAACGGTTATTTGCCGCGGACTTCTGGCGACTGACGTTTGAACATTGCGTGCTGGTTTTCGCGGCGCTGGCGCTGAGCGTGGGGGTCGGGGTGCCGTTGGGCATCTGGGCGGCGCGCTCGCGGCGCGCGCGGCCGTGGATATTGGGTGTCACCGGCGTGCTGCAAACCATACCGGCGCTGGCCTTGCTGGCGTTTCTGATCGCGGCGCTGGGTCGCATTGGCCTGGTGCCGGCAGTGATTGCCTTATTTTTATATGGCCTGCTGCCGATTGTGCGCAATACCGAAAGCGGGCTGACGGGGATCGCGCCGGGCTTGCCAAAGGCGGGCTACGCCCTGGGGTTGCGACGCGACGCGGTGATGCGCTTGATCGAGTTACCGCTGGCGCTGCCGTCGGTGTTGGCCGGGATCAAAATTTCTGCTGTGATTAACGTGGGCACTGCTACCATCGCGGCCTTCATCGGCGCGGGTGGCTATGGCGAACGTATCGTCGCGGGGCTGGCGGTCAATGATCACGCGATGATGTTGGCGGGGGCGATACCGGCGGCGGTGCTGGCATTATTGATTCAAGGTGTGTTCGAACGGGCGGAACAGCAGTTTCTATCTTATGGACTGCGAAACAGCGGACGATAGTACATAAAATAGCCGCTATGTGGATAACTATAGAACGCCGAGAACTAAATTTGAATATTCAGGTCTGTGCAGTATCGCGGATTTCTCGATGGAATCGTTGGATTGGCGCGTCTAGTCGCGTGCTGGGCCTGTGGGGTGGGTATACTGCCGGCTTTGCAATCTGGCACGGTGTCCGACCTGGACAACAAACACGACAGGGACGGGGTTCATGAGCGACCGCGAAATCGACCAGCAGTTGGTCGAACGCGCACAACGTGGCGACAAACATGCTTTCGAGCTGTTGGTTGCAAAGTACCAGCGCAAGCTGATCCGGCTGCTGTCGCGGTTTATAAGAGACGCAACGGAAGTGGAGGATGTGGCACAAGAGGCCTTCATAAAAGCCTATCGTGCGCTGCCGAATTTTCGCGGCGACAGTGCTTTTTACACGTGGCTTTACCGCATCGGTATCAATACCGCCAAGAACTATCTGGTGGCGATGGGCCGGCGCGCGCCGACCTCTACCGCGATGGATGCGGAAGAGGCCGAAGATCTGGGTGAAACGGAGTTGTTGCAGGATCTGAATACGCCGGAAAACATGATGATGAGCCGCCAGGTGGCGGACACCGTGAACCAAACGCTGGAGAAGTTGCCTGAAGACTTACGCACCGCAATTTCGTTGCGGGAGATGGAGGGCTTGAGTTACGAGGAAATTGCCTCCGTGATGAATTGCCCGATCGGCACAGTACGCTCGCGTATCTTTCGCGCACGCGAAGCGATTGCGGAACAGTTACGACCCTTGCTCGGCACGGCCAAAGACAGGAGATGGTGAGATGGAACGCGTATCAACACTGATGGATGGCGAATACAACGTGGACGAGGCAGCGCGGGAAATCGCGCGCCTTACCGGTGACTCGACCGCTGCGTCCTTGCGCGATACTTGGGCTACCTACCATTTAATTGGTGACACCATGCGCGGCAGTCTTGCCCCCTCTGCCTCGGCTTTCGGTGCGCGCTTTAATGAGCGCCTGGCGCAAGAGCCCACAGTGCTGGCGCCGCACACGCGCTCTCGTAATACTGCAGGACGCAAATTTCAAACCTACGCCTTGTCGGCGGCGGCTTCGGTGGCGGCGGTCGCGGTGGTCGGATGGGCGGCCTTGAGTATGAACAAGCAGGATCTGCCGGTGGGGCAGATAGCGACGGCGCCGACCTCGCAGACGCAAACGAGGGTCGCAGGCTTGCAGCCGAGTGCTACGGTCGTGCAGACGGAGCCTCTGGCCGCTGCGCCGCAGCCTGCAAACATCGCTGTAGCGCCGGTAGCACCGGAGCAATTTCAGGAATATTTGCTGGCGCATCAAGGCATTTCGCCGACGACCGCGATACAGGGCGTCACGCCGTATATCCGCACCGTGTCGAGCACGGGCGAATGACGCATTCCCTGACGTATTCCCTACTTTCAGCGCGCTAAAAATGAAATTTTGGCTGGCCGTCGTAGCGACGATCGCGGCATTTGATGCGGGTGCCCTGGACGCCGCCCAAGGTGGTGACGCGCTGGAGTGGCTCAAGAAAATTGCCGATTCTGCGCGTACGGTCAGTTATACCGGTACCTTTGTGTATCAACACGGCAGCCGCGTGGAAACGTCGCGTGTCGTCCATTATGTCAATGCGGCCGGCGGCGTTTTCGAAAAGCTGGAAACACTGGATGGACCGCCGCGCGAAATAGTACGCGCCAACGACCACGTCACGGCCTACATTCCGGATGCGAAAGTGGTGCTGGTGGAACGGCGCAGCACGCGTCATTTGCCGGTGATGCTGCCGGAAAAACTGTCTGACCTGACCTCGCAATACGACGTCTCGAAACTCGACGCGGGCCGCACGGGCGGCTACGATTGCATATGGATCGGCGTCATGCCCAAGGACAAGCTGCGCTACGGGCGCAAGTTCTGTGCGGAGCTGGGATCGGGTCTGCCGCTACGTGCGCAAGTTTTTAACGAACGCATGGAAGTTATTGAATCTTTTGGGTTTTCTCAATTGTCTTTGGGTGGAAAATTCAGCCGCGATCAGGTGGCTTCGCGTTATGAGGCGCGCGCCCAGACGCAAAAATGGCGTGTCGACCGCTCGGCCTTGAATGTGATGGAGCAGGCGGCAGATACCGGTTGGGCCGCCACCGCGTTGCCCGCCGGCTTTCGCAAGTCGATGGAGGTAAAGCGCACGATCTCCGGGCGACCGCTGGCGATGCCGCATTTGGTTTATTCGGACGGCTTGGCGGCTATTTCGGTGTTTGTGGAGCCTAAGGTGCGGAACGTCGCCCCGCCGCCCATGACCAGCCAGGGTGCTGTGCACATTTACAAGCGAGCGTTGGGTGAGTATGTCGTGACCGTATTGGGCGAGGCTCCGGCGTCGACGGTGAAGCAGATTGCAGATTCGATGGAATACAAAAATGCCGGGAATACCGCAAGTACATTCCCGAAGTAGTTCAAATAATTGTTAATAACAGGAGAATCCATGCTCAGAAAGGCGGTTGTTTTTTTGTGTATTTTGTTGCCGCTGCAGGCACTGGCGCAGTTGCCGGACTTTACGGAACTGGTGGAAAAGCAAGGCCCGGCGGTGGTCAATATCAGTACCACGCAGGCGTCGGCACGCAGTCCGCTGGCGCAGCAGCTTCCGAATATTCCCGAAGACGATCCGTTCTTTGAGTTTTTTCGCCGCTTCGCCCCCAATACACCGGGCCAACCGCGCGAGTTTCAGGCGCAGTCGCTGGGCTCGGGATTCATCATTACCACCGACGGCTACATACTGACCAATGCGCACGTGGTGCAGGCAGCCGATGAAATCACTGTGCGCTTGACCGACAAACGCGAATTCAAAGCCAAGGTCATCGGCGCCGACCGGCGCACGGATGTGGCGCTGATCAAGATCGATGCTACGGGGTTACCGGCAGTCAAGGTGGGCGACCCGGCTAAACTCAAAGTGGGCGAATGGGTGGTGGCCATCGGCTCGCCTTTCGGCTTCGACAATACGGTGACGGCGGGCATCGTGAGTGCGAAAGGCCGTTCGCTGCCGCAAGAGAACTTTGTGCCGTTTATTCAAACGGATGTGGCGGTCAACCCGGGCAACTCGGGCGGGCCGCTGTTTAACCTGCGCGGTGAAGTGGTCGGCATCAATTCGCAAATTTACAGCCGCACCGGCGGCTTCATGGGACTATCGTTTGCGATACCCATTGATGTAGCGAATGATATCGCACAGCAACTGCGCACCACGGGTAAGATCACGCGCGGGCGCATCGGGGTGGTGATTCAGCCGGTGACCAAGGAGCTGGCTGACGGATTTGGTCTGCCCAAGCCGGTGGGCGCGCTGGTCAATTCTGTTGAAAAAGGCGGCCCGGCGGAGAAGGCAGGTATCGAAGCCGGTGATGTGATTTTGCGCTTCGACGGCAAGCCGATTGCATCGTCCGAAGATTTGCCACGGCTGGTCGGCGGCACGCGCCCGGGCACAAAAGCGACCGCGCAGGTGTGGCGTAACAAGGCATCGCGGGATGTGCAACTGGTGGTCGCGGAACTACCCGATGAGTCGCGCGCACAACGCGGCGGCGGACGCGGTCAAAAGCCGCCGGCGACGGTGCCCTCGGTTTACGGCATGAGTCTGTCGGATCTCACGGATGCGCAGCGCAAGGAGTTGAAAGTTGAAGGCGGTGTGCTGGTGGGTGACGTGCAGGGCGCGGCTGCGCGCGCCGGCATGCGCAAGGGTGATGTCATCCTCGCGGTCAACAATCAGGACGTGAAAACCGTGGATCAATTTAACCAGTTGATGGGACAGTTCGAGAAGGGGCGCATCGTCGCGCTACTGGTGCGCCGCGGCACCAACTCGCTGTATGTGCCGTTCCGGCTGGATCC
>JAYUAH010000386.1:0-1785 GCA_043741415.1 Betaproteobacteria bacterium | reverse complement strand
CCAGCACATTTTCCAAGCGATTCAAATGTTTGACGCCCGCCAGCGCGGGCTGATGCGCGAGCCGCAAATTGCAAAGATGAACATTGATCCCGCCTTGCACTATGGGCTGCGGCGCATGGTGCGCACTCATCACGACACGCAACGGCGTACACGGCAGCGGCGGCGCATAGCCGCGAGGGCCGCTGCCGCGGGTCACTATGATTTTTACCGCAGCCTGCACGTGGGCGCGGGCCGCAGTGCGGGTTTCGGCCAGCAGCACGGACTCGTCTGGACATCGTATGGCCAGCGCAGTGCAATCGGCTGCGAGTTTCGCATAGTGCTGGGGCCAGTACAGAGGCTCGCCGTTAGTGCCGCGCAGCGTGCGGAATACGCCGTCGCCATAGGCGAGGCCGCGATCGTTAGCCGGGATGGTGTCAGCCGGCGCGCCGTTGATGAGCATCATGGCGGGGCCCCCGGAATGGCGCGTTTCAGCCGCGCTCAGATTTTGCGAAAAATCAGACTGCCGTTGGTGCCGCCGAAGCCGAATGAATTCGACAGCGCCACGTCGATTTTCATCGCACGCGCGGTATTCGGTACGTAGTCCAGATCGCACTGCGGATCGGGATTCACCAAGTTAATCGTTGGCGGCGCGACCTGATCGTGCAACGCCATCACGGAAAACACGGCCTCGATCCCACCCGCAGCCCCCAGCAGATGGCCGGTCATGGATTTGGTAGAACTGACCGCAACCTTTTTTGCGTGATCGCCAAAGCAGCGCTTCACGGCCACGGTTTCGGCAAGATCGCCCAGCGGCGTGGAGGTGCCATGGGCATTGATGTAATCCACCTGATCGGCGTTCAAGCCGGCGTTGCGCAGCGTGTTGGTCATGCAACGCACGGCGCCTGCGCCATCTTCGCTGGGCGCGGTGATGTGGTTGGCGTCCGCGCTCATGCCGTAGCCCGCCAGTTCGCAATATATGCGTGCGCCGCGGGCCTTGGCGTGTTCGTATTCTTCGAGCACCAGCACGCCGGCGCCCTCGCCGATGACGAAGCCGTCACGGTCTTTGTCCCACGGGCGGCTGGCCGTTTGCGGATCGTCATTGCGCACCGACAAAGCGCGCGCGGCGCAAAATCCGCCCACACCCAGCACCGTAATGCAGGATTCGGCGCCACCGGCTACCATGACGTCGGCATCGCCATATTCAATCAGGCGTCCGGCTTCACCGATGCTGTGGTTGGCGGTGGTGCAGGCGGTAACCACCGCCAGATTGGGGCCGCGCAGCCCGTACATGATCGACAATTGGCCGGAAATCATGTTGATAATCGAACCCGGTATAAAAAACGGGCCGATCTTGCGCGTGCCGCCCGCGAGCATCGCGTTGTGGGTGTGTTCAATCAGCGGTAAACCGCCGATACCGGAGCCGATACACACGCCGGCCATATCGCGGTCGACGCGTTCGAGGTCGAGCCCGGAATCTTTAAGTGCTTCGATGCCCGCCACCAAACCATAGTGAATGAAGGTATCGAAGCGCCGCGCTTCCTTGGCGTTGAGCCATTGCGCAACGTCGAAATTCTTAACCTCGCCGGCGACGCGCGAGGTTAACACCGAGGCGTCAAAATGCGTAATCGGAGCGATGCCGGATTTGCCGGCGGTGATATTGGCCCACGCCTGCGCGACACCAACGCCTACCGGCGAGACGATGCCCAATCCGGTGACGACAACTTTGCGTGTAGAGGAACGAGGCATGGCCCGTGAAACCGCCTTCGAGTGTTACTGCCGGGAAAGAAACCACGGCGGCCCGCTGGC
>JAYUAH010000385.1:0-1786 GCA_043741415.1 Betaproteobacteria bacterium | reverse complement strand
CCCAGCGCCTCGCGTACCTTGGCCACTTCGTCGGTAGTGCGATTCATGGTGCCACTTACGATGAGAAAAACGCGCTGCGCCCGCAGGCGCTCGACTTCCGCTCGCAACGCTGTAGCGGCGGGCTTGCCGTAGACGATGCGCTCGACGGCGGTGAAAACGAACATTCCTGAATGCATGATTATTCCTGTGAAGTGCGAATACGAATTTTAGCTTGAACCGGCGTCCGTTATTGGTAGTATGCGCGCTGGAACAACCCCTTCAGGAGCATTGCCATGAAATCAAACCTCCCTCTGCACAATCGCCGCGTGTTTTTGCAAGCTGCCATCGGCACGACAGCCACCGTAGCGTTGGGCAACCTGCCCGTCGCTGTGTTCGCGCAAGGCACAGGTAAAATGAAAATCGGCATCATCGGCTCGGGCCGCGTCGGCGGCGCCGTCGGTGGCGCTTGGGTGAAGGCGGGTCACGAAGTGATGTTCTCCTCGCTCGATCTTGAGGCCGACAAAAAACTCGCGGCCAGTCTTGGCGGCGGCGCGCGCGCGGGCACCACACGCGAAGCCGCTGCCTTCGGCACGGTGCTGTTGGTGTCCGTGCCGTACAAAGCACTGCCGAGCGTGGGCAAGGAACTCGCGGATTTGATCAAGGGCAAAATCATTATCGACACCTCCAACCCCATCATCGCGCGCGATGGCGACATGGCGGTTGCAGCGCGCGAAAAAGGTGCGGGGCAATCATCGATGGAGTTTCTGCCCGGCGCACGCATCGTGCGGGCTTTCAATGCCGTTGGCTATGCGCGCATGGCGGAGGCCGCCGGCAAAGGGGGTGAACGTGTGGGCATGCCGATTGCGGGTGACGATCAGAATGCGATTACGGTGGCGTCTGCTCTCGTGCGCGAAGTCGGCTACGAGCCGGTGCTGGTGGGCACACTCGCCGCGATGGGCAAGTATTTGATACCGGGTACGCCGCTGGGCGGGGAACACTCGCCGGATGAGATACGCAAGATTGCGGCGACGTTGAAGTGAGTGGGAAAAGCGACTGTTTGCATAGACCGTTCGCCCTGAGCCTGTCGAAGGGATGTGGTGCCGACACAGGGCTTCGACAAGCCTGTCCTGAGCGAAGTCGAAGGGCTCAGCCCGAACGGTATTTTGGCGTGATTGACTTAACTGAACAACATCGACACCAACCCTAATCCACCCGCATTTTCGCAATCAACGCAGCATCAGGATCAACGCCCAACCCCGGCCCCTGCGGCACTGCAAAATCCCCATTCTTCGGAATGATCTGTTCACCAAACGGCGTCTCGGCAAAATCGCAGTAGTAGCGCTCAATCGGAATCTCGCGCGCGCTCGCGGCGCACACGTGTATCGAAGCGAGCAACCCCGGACCAAAGTACGGCGAGTGCGGCACCACGGTCACGCCGTGCGCTTCGCCCAGCGCAAATATTTTGCGCATTTCGGTGACGCCGCCGATTTTGGTGATGCTCGGCTGCGCAATGCCCACTGCGCCCACTTCAAACAAACGTTTGAATTCAAAGAAATTCGAAATGTTTTCGCCGGCAGCAATCGGTGCGGGACTTATCGCACGCAACCGTGCGAGGCCGGCGTGATCGTCCGGCGGATAGATTGGCTCTTCGATCCACGCGAGGTTGAGTTCCTGCCACTCGCGTGAAATCGCAATTGCTTCGTCCACCGTCCACGGGCACGAGCAATCGACCATCAGCGGCACCTTGTCACCGCACGCTTTTTTAGCTGCGCGCACGATGTCGGTTTTGTTCTCGTGCAATTTAATG
>JAYUAH010000384.1:0-1787 GCA_043741415.1 Betaproteobacteria bacterium | reverse complement strand
CGCTGGGCGGCGATTTTGATCTGCAGAGCAGTTTTGTCAATTTTGCGCACCCCACCCTGGTGACCGGCAAACGCTTGATGGCGTACCCCAGCTTTACGCTGCCGCTGCAAACTGCCTCAGCATACTTTACGCCCAAGGTCGGTGTGCATCTGTCGCGTTATTTCATTAACCCCAACTCATCCACACTGCCGGATTCGACGCGGGTGGTGCCCATCGTCACGGCGGCCAGCGGGCTGACGTTTGAACGCAATACGAATATTTTCGGCAATGCGTTTACACAGACGCTGGAACCCAAGGCCTACTACGTCTACATTCCGTTTCGCGACCAGAGCCGGATTCCCAATTTCGACAGCGGGCTGCAGGACATCAACTTCGCGACGATCTTCACCGAAAACCAGTTCAGCGGCCAGGACCGCATCAACGACGCCAATCAGCTCACGCTGGGCGCGACGACGCGCCTGATCGCCCCCAACAGCGGCGTCGAAGTGGTGCGCGCCGCGCTCGCCCAGCGTTATTATTTTCGCCCGCAGGAAGTCACCCTGCCCGGCGTGCCGGTGCGCAACAACCAGAGTGCGCGCTCTGATTTGCTGGCGGCGGTGAGCGGTAAAGTGGCGCCGAATTTGACTGCGGATCTCGGCTGGCAGTACAACACCGACACCCACCAAACCGCGCGCAGCAGTGTGTCGATGCGCTATCAGCCGCAGCAGGGCAAATTGCTGAACGTTGCATATCGGCAGAACGTGCCCTCGTCGATCCGCCAGTTTGACGTATCCGGCCAATGGCCGATCGCCGGCGGCTGGAGCGGCGTCGGGCGCTGGAATTATTCGGTGCAGGACCGGCGCGTGCTCGAAGGTTTGGCCGGAATGGAATATGATGGCGGGTGTTATCTCTTTCGCTTCATCGCTCACCGCGTCTCGACCGCGACCACCACCGCCAACACCTCCTTTATTATGGAACTGGAGTTGAACGGCTTGGGGCGCGTCGGGTCAAATGCGCTGGACTTTTTGCGCCGCAATGTCACGGGCTACACGCGCGACGATCGCAGCGGCGCGCGGCCCAATGAGTATGCGGTTCCTGAACGTTAATCGCGGCGGCTCTGTCCCGTAAGGCTTAAGTATATGTTTTTATTAAAAAAATTGTTTTTCAACTACACCATCGCGGCGGCGGTTTTGCTGCTACCCACCGCGGCGTGGGCGCAGCCTGCGGACAAGCCGGCGGTAAAGCCCGCGGCGCGCCAGATCGTCACCATTGATCGCATCGTCGCCGTCATCAATAGCGAAGTGATCACACGCAACAATCTCACCGAGCGCGTGAATCGCGCTTTGAGTCAGCTTGCACGGCAAGGCACGCAAGCGCCGCCGCGCGAGGATCTCGAAAAGCAGATACTCGAGCGCATGATTTCCGACCGCGCGGTAATCCAGTTTGCCAAGGAAAACGGCATGCGCATCGATGATACCGAGCTTGACCGCGCGATTGAGCGCATCGCGCAGGACAATCAGATCATCACCGCGCAATTACGCGTGATGGTCGAAAAAGACGGCATTCCGTTCGCGCGTTTTCGCGAAGACATCCGCGATGAAATTCTGATGGCCCGGCTGCGCGAACGCGAGGTCACCGACAAAATCGTGGTGACCGACAGCGAAATCGACAATCTAATTGCAACCGCGCAAAAAGGCGCGGCGAACGAGGAATACAACGTCTCGCACATCCTGGTGCAAGTGCCGGACAATGCCTCGCCCGAGCAAATCAAGGCGCGTCAGGCGCGCGCCGAACAAGCGCTGGCGCAA
>JAYUAH010000383.1:0-4437 GCA_043741415.1 Betaproteobacteria bacterium | reverse complement strand
TGCTGTTGTTAAGCGGTGTGTCGCTGCTGGTCAGGGCAATGTCGGTGTGATGGTTTTTCGCGCAGACAAAAATTCGCCGATGCGCCGCACGCCTTCGCGCAGCCGTTCCACCGGCCGCGTGTAGGCAAAGCGCACGTGCTGGCGCGCGCGATGGCGGCCAAAATCAATGCCCGGCGTAATCGCCACGCCGGCCTGCTCCAGCAAATCGAGCGTGAACGCGTGGCTGTCGCTCGCCAAGGGCAATAAGCGCGAACAATCCGCATAAACATAGAACGCGCCCTGCGGCGTGTGTGGAATGTCAAACCCTAGCGCGCGCAGCGCCGGCACCAGGTAATCACGGCGCGCGCGGAATTCTTCGCGGCGCGCTTCGCAGATCGCCAGCGTCTCCGGTTCAAATGCTGCCAGCGCCGCGAGCTGCGAAGGCGTGGGCGCCGACAAGTAAACATTCTGCGAGAGTTTGTCGAGATCGCCGATGTAACGCTCGGGCGCCACCATCCAGCCCAGACGCCAGCCGGTCATGTTGAAATACTTGGAAAAACTGTTGATGACAAACACATTGTCGCCCGCGTTCGCCGCGGTGTGCGTCACACCGTTATACACCAGGCCGTGATAAATCTCATCGACAATCAACGCGCCGCCGCGCTGCTGTGTGTAGGCCGCCATGGCACGAATTTCCGCCGCAGGAATCAGCGTGCCGGTGGGGTTGGACGGCGTGGCCACCAACGCTGCCACTGTGCGGGCGCCCCAATGTTGTTCGATGAGTGTCTGCGTGAGCTGATAGTGGCTGTCGGGGCCCACGCGGATACCGATCGCTTCGCCCTCCATCATACGCACGAAATGGCGGTTGGCCGGGTAGCCGGGGTCGGCCATCAATACCTGCTGCCCGGGATCGACCAGTGCGGCAATCGCAAGCAACAACGCACCCGACGAACCGGACGTCACGACAATGCGCGAGGCGTCAACGTTGACGCCGTAGCGCGTGTGGTAAAAGCCCGCGATCGCTGCACGTAACTCGGGCGTACCCAGCGCGGGCGTGTAAAACAGTTCGCCGTGCTGCAACGCCTTGATACCCGCATCGCAAATCGGCCGCGGCGTGGGGAAATCCGGCTCGCCGATTTCCATGTGCACAATGTCGCGGCCCTGCGCTTCGAGTGCCTTGGCGCGCGCCAGCAGCGCCATCACCTGAAAGGGCTCGATCTCGCGCATGCGCTGCGCGAGCGGCGTTGCCGTCTGAATCAACGGGACTCGCTGCCGTCTACACTCAGCGCCCCGCTGCCCATGCCCACCATCAAACACAGGGCACCGATGATGGCGAGGTTTTTGACGAAGTGATGAAACTGACTGAGTTGCAACGGCTGCGGATAAGTCCAATAGCCGTGAAAATACAGCGTCGCCGGAATCATGAATACAATCAACGCCAGCGCGCCCCACTGCGCTTTCCAGCCGATCAAAATCATGATGCCGCCGATAAACAACACCGCAATCGCCACCGGCAACAGCAGGTGCGGTTCGCTCATCCCGCGCGCGCCCATCAAGGCGAGCGTTTTGCTGTAGTTGAGCACCTTGTCAAAAGCCGATTGCAAAAAAATAAACGCCAGCAAGATGCGCCCCACCAGCGGCGCATACGTTTTCGACAACTTGCACAAAAAACCCATAGCGAAGCCCCCATGACAAAGAGCCTGCGACCGCGGGCGGCAGCAGGCTCTTACAGTAAACGCATATTCGTGCGGATACGGACGAGCCGCACGCTCGGCGCGTTCAATCTTGTTTCGTCTGCCCAATCGGAAAATCCACCGTCCGCGTGTCCGCCACAACGCCGTTCTTCTTGAACCAGGCGATGCAGCGATCCCATCCGTCGCGCGCCTCTTTTTCACGGTAGCTGGCGCGGTAATCGGCGTGAAAGGCGTGCGGCGTATTCGGATACACGTGAATCAGCGACGGATCCGTCATCAGCCTTTTGCGCAGCGCGGCGTTCATCTGATCCACCGAACTCTGCGGTATGCCGGCATCATCGCCGCCGTAGAGCCCCAGCACCGGCGCCCGGATATTCTCCACCACGTCGAGCGGATGCCGCGGGTTCATGGCGTTTTTGTCGCCGCTGAGCCGGCCATACCAGGCGACACCCGCTTTTACGTAATCGTTATGCGCCGCATACAGCCACGTGATGCGCCCGCCCCAGCAAAAGCCGGTGATGCCCAGTTTGTAACGGCTGCCGCCGTTGATTTCCGCCCAGCGCACCGTGGCATCAATGTCGCGCATGACCTGCCAGTCGGGCACCTTGCTGACGACTTTAGCGAAGATTTCCGCGTTGTCCTTGAGATTCGATACGTCGCCCTGGCGGTAATACAGCTCAGGCGCAATCGCCAGATAGCCGAGCTTGGCAAAACGGCGGCACACGTCCTTGATATGCTCGTGCACACCAAAAATCTCCTGCACCACCACCACAATCGGCAGCGACGACGGCGAGGCCGGCGTGCGCATCACCGACGGCATGGCGTAGTAGGCCGGGATGTTGCCGTTCTCGGTAGGCACCTGCACCATGCGCGCTTCGAGATTGAGCGACTCGGTATTGATAATCGTCTGCGCGCACACCGGTTGCGCCGCCAGCGCAAATCCCGATGCAATGCCCGACGCGACAGAACCCGCCATAAAATCGCGGCGCGACCAATGGGGTTTGTGGGTGGTTAAGGCCCTTAAATCTTCATGCATATTGCTCTTCATATTCTCCCCTGACTCCGTAAAATAAATAATCGTATGCTTCAATTCGTTTGGCTAATCATGACATTATGCCAAACGCTCGCGCTTGGCAAGCGCTCTCGCAGACGACACCCTCGCGCCCTCGACCGCAGCTCGGCAAGCACAAAAAAAAGTGAAATACCCGCACTATTTTGCGCGATAGCGGCGCGTTTTTTGCACGCCTGCCGGCAATGGCAGCGCCGTCTTGTACTTAACCTGCTTCAATGCAAAACTCGAACGGATATTCGACACGCCAGGAATCCTGGCGAGGTAATCCACAATAAAGCGTTCCAACGATGGCATGTCCGGCACCACCACGCGCAGCAGATAATCGGCGTCACCCGTCATCAAATAACACTCCATCACCTCGTCGCGTGCGAGCACCGAGTTCTCGAAAATATCCAGCGCGTTGCGCATCTGCTTTTCCAGGCTCACTTGGATAAACACGCCGACCGTCAGCCCCAGTTTGAGCGGATCGAGCAGCGTCACATAGCGCTGAATCAGCCCGGCCTGTTCCAGCTCGCGCACGCGGCGCAGACACGGCGACGGCGACAGAAACACCTGTTGCGCGAGATCGCTGTTGGAAATGCGTGCGTCGGCCTGTAACGCAGCGAGAATGCGCCAGTCGGTATCGTCCAGCGTAAGCTTTGCAACGCTCTGACGTTTCTGTGTCATGAAAATTCAAACTCCGGCTTATGGCGGATTGACATTTGACAGGATGCCCTTTGAATCGCATGCGGTGCGCGTGCGCGCCACGGGTGAAAATTATGCCCCATATTCAGGCCCTGCGCGACGATGGACTGTGGCGTTGTTTGGGTGGGGTTGATGCGATAATTCGCTCAGCGCAAAACTTGATCGAACCCCATGCCCTCTACCGTAAGAATAGCCGTTGCCCAGATCAATGCCACTGTCGGCGATCTCGCCGGCAATGCCGACAAGATCGCCGGTTACGCCGCGCGTGCCAAAGCAGCGGGTGCGGATGTCGTGCTCACGCCCGAACTGTCGCTGTGCGGCTATCCGCCAGAGGATTTGCTGCTGCGGCCGTCGTTTTATGACGCGTGCCGGCGCACGCTGGAAACGCTGGCCGTGCGCTTGCATGTTGAAACGCCGGGTTTGGTGGTTGTGGTCGGTTTTCCCGACGTGCGCGAAGCGCGCCATTACAACGCCGCGGCAGTGCTGCGCGAGGGCGCCATCACAGCAATCTACCGCAAGCACAATTTGCCCAACTACACGGTGTTCGACGAGCAGCGCTATTTCTCCAGCGCCAACGAGCCGATTGTCTTCGAGGTCAAGGGCGTCAAGCTGGGCATCAATATTTGCGAAGATATTTGGGGCAACCTCGGCCCTCTGACCACGCGCCCCGAACCCACGCTCGATCAGTTAAAAGGCCAGTTGGCGCATAGGTCCGAGGCCTGGGATGCGTTGGCGCCCAAGGCCGCGAAAGCCGCGGGCGCGCAAGCGCTGCTGGTACTCAACGCCTCGCCGTACCACATGAGAAAAAGCAAGACCCGCTACGAAGTCGTGCGCGAGCGCATTGCGGCCATCGGCTTGCCGGTGGTGTATTGCAATCTGGTCGGCGGCCAGGATGAACTGGTGTTCGATGGCGCCTCGTTCGTATTGAACGCGCAGGGCGACGTCACGCATCAGTTGCCGTTGTTCGAAGAGGCGCTTGAGATTGTCGAATTGCAGGGCGGCGCGCCA
>JAYUAH010000382.1:0-10292 GCA_043741415.1 Betaproteobacteria bacterium | reverse complement strand
TTAACTGAGGTCGATCGCGAACTTTTTCAAGTCATCCAGCGATACAAATTCCAGTGTCGCTTCGTGAGTCGCGCGCAACACCACGTGCGGTGCGGCGTTGGCTTCAAACGCCTCTTTCCAGCGCGCGGCGCACAAACACCATTGATCGCCGGCCTTCAAGCCGTCAAAACCAAACTGCGGCATCGGCGTTGAAAGATCATTGCCGCGCGCTTTGCTGAACGTCAGAAATTCGGCGGTCAAGCGCACACACACCGCATGCACGCCCAAATCATCGGGGCCGACATTGCAGCAGCCGTCGCGATAAAAACCGGTCACCGGGTGTTCGCTGCACGATAACAATTTTTCGCCCAGCACATTGCGGGCGTGTTCATGCGGATTGAATCTTCTCATAAAATACTAAATAAAATCAAATACTTATGTTATATTGTCGTGACGTGCCGCGCTTGCCGCATGCGCGCCCGCACGGTGTTCTTCAACGCATCGCGCGGACGCACGCCAGCATCCATGAACGCCAGCCGGCCGCGTGCGCCGCTGGCTTGATAATCGATCAGCACCGCGTCGTCTGCGGCGGCTGCATCAACGCCGACCACTTGCGTGAGGTGCACCTGCAAAAATTCGCACAAGCGCTCAAACGCGAACTCATGCGTCTTGTGCGTTTGCGCGTACAACCAATCGGCGAAGCGCATGAAGTTGTCGAACGGCGCAGCGCCCAACAGCAACGGCAATGCGTGATGAAAGCGCCCGGAATTGCCGACCAAATCCCAGTAACGTGCAAAACGTGTCACGCGCTGCATGTCGTTAAACGAAATGCAGTCGGTGGACAACACGTTGTACGGCGGATCGGGGTTGAAGCGCAATTGATGCGCGTCGGTATGCCGCTCGATCGGCGCGCCGCGCAGGCGCTTCAAAATACCGACCTGAATTTCGTGCGGATGCAACGCATGCAACCGGTCAAAGCCGCGGCCGAAACTGGCCACATCTTCACCGGGCAAACCGGCGATCAGGTCCACATGAATCAGCGCATTCGATTGCTGTAGCCAGCGGATGTTCGCTTCGGCCTGCGCGTCGTCCTGGCGCCGTGACACCAAGGCCTGCACCAGCGGGTTAAAGGTCTGGATGCCGATCTCGAAATGCAGCGAACCGGGCGGAAAGCGCGCGATGGTGGCTTTTAATTTATCGGGCAAATGATCGGGTATGAGTTCAAAGTGTAGAAATAGATGGTCATCCATGCGCGCGAGAAAAAATTCGAGTATGCGTTCGCTAACCGCCACTTTGAGATTGAAGGTGCGATCCACGAAGCGAAAATTACGCGCGCCGCGGTGGTAAAGCTGTTCAATCTGCGCCATGAACGCATTCAGCTCGAACGGCCACGCAGTTTTGTCCAGCGCAGACAGGCAAAACTCGCACTTGAACGGGCAGCCGCGTGAGGCTTCGACATAGATAAAACGCTTGGCTATGTCTTCGTCGGTGTATTGCGCGTAGGGCATGACGAGCTGTGCGAGCGGCGGCTGTTCGCCGGCAATCACTTTCGGCCCCGCGGCAGTGCCCGAAAGCACCGTGCGCGCGACCTTCGCAAACGTCACATCGCCCCAGCCGGTTATCACATGGTCCGCCAATTCGCAGATGCGCTGATCCGAAGTCTCGTAACTCACTTCCGGTCCGCCGAGGATCAGCGTGACCTGCGGCGCCACGCGTTTGAGTTGCGCCACCACGCGCGTGCATTCCTCGACGTTCCAGATATACACGCCGATGCCGATGATGCGCGGCTTCAGTGCCAGCAGGTCTTCGACGATTTCAGTGGCGCGCTGGCCCAGCACAAATTCAACAATCTGCGTGTGCGGCGCGAGTTCGCCCATGTTGGCCGCGAGGTAACGCAGGCCGAGTGCCGCGTGCACATAACGGGCATTGATAGTAGTCAAAACGATATCAGGCATGGCCCTAGTGTAACGCAGCGGCCGCAGCTAGCCCTCGTGCGATGCGGCTACGATGCCGCTTTTCGCTACTTGGCAGCGGGTGCCAGCAGGGCGCGGGCGCACCACGGCAGCACTTCGGCGGCGGGCATCGGTCGCGCAAACCAATAGCCCTGGCCCACATCGCAGCCCAAAGTCACCAGGATATCGCGCAAGGCCTCGGTTTCGACGCCTTCGCCGATCACACTCAAGCCGAGGTTGTGCGCGAGATGAATGGTCGAATTGACAATGGTTTTATCGGCGCTGTTCTCCGCCATGCCGAGCACAAAGGACTTGTCGATTTTGAGCGCGCTGATCGGCATGCGCCGCAGATACGATAACGATGAAAAGCCGGTGCCGAAATCGTCGATCGACAGCGACAGCCCCAGCGCGCGCAGGCGCCCGAGCAGCGCAAGCGCGCGCTCCGGATCGAGCAGGAACGCGCCTTCGGTGACTTCCAGCTCGACAAATTCCGCCGGCACGCCGTGGCGTTTTAATGCATCGGTCATGTCCACCACGATGGCATCGTCCACCAGATTGCGCGGCGACAGGTTGAGCGCCAGCGTGGGCCGGAAACCGTGTTGCGCCCAACGCACCCATTGCGCCAACGCCTCGTCGATCACCAGCGCGGTGAGCGGCTTGATCAAGTCACCCATCTCCGCCAGGCGGATGAATTCGTCGGGCGGCACCATGCCATGACGCGGATGCGGCCAGCGGCACAGCACTTCCAGCCCGCACAGCGTGTTTTCTTTCAGATCAATTTTCGGGTGATAGTGCAAAATGATCTGCCGGTTGCGGATGGCCGATCCCAGTTCATTGAGCAAATCCAGGCGGCGCACGGTGTGCAGATCGTCTTCCACCCGGTACAGCGCATAGCCGTTGCGCGATTTTTTCGACTGGTACATGGCGATATCCGCGCGGCGCAACAAAGTCGACGCGTCGGTGCCGTGTTCGGGATAAAACACCACGCCGATGCTGGCGCCGATTTCGAGGCAGACGCCATTCACCGCAAACGGTTGCCGGATCGCCACCAGCAAGCGCTGCGCCAGCGCCTCGGCCTGCGCCGAGGTTTGCACGGAGCGCGACAGTACCGCGAATTCGTCACCGCCGAGGCGCGCGATGGTTTCCTGCTGCGCATCGAGCAAGACCATCAAGCGCGGGCCCAGCATGCTGAGCATCTGGTCACCGACCGGATGGCCCAGGGTGTCGTTGATTTCCTTGAAGTGATCCAGATCAATCACGAACAACGCAAAGCGGCGCGTGAGCTGCCGCGCCTCGGCGATTGCCGCGGCTACGTCGCTGGCGAAGCAGGTGCGATTCGGCAAACCGGTGAGTGCGTCGTGGCGCGACTGGTGGCTTAGTGCAGCTACCGCTTCGCGCAACGCCGTGATGTCGCGCATTACACCCCACACCCGCACCCACGCGCCCGCCTCGGCGATGCCCATCATGGAAATGGAAATCCAGCGCGGCTCGCCGTGGCGAAAGCGCACCCGCAGTTGATGGTCCTGCAAACGATAGCCGGCCTCGTGCCACAGATGGATCATCGCGCGCACATGGGATTCGCCCACCAGTTCGACAATGCGCTTGCCGTTGATGTCGGTGTTGGCCGCGTAGCCGAGCATGCTGGCCAGCGCGGCATTGCATTCCACCAAACGGCCGTGCGCCAATATATGCTCGACCAGCCCCTCGGGCGGCAGCGACATGGGGACGGGTTCGCCCAGGTCGATGCGCCAGATCGCCTCCACGCTTTGTTCGATAAAGGCACGATAGCGCTCTTCGCTGCGGCGTAACGCATGCTCGGCCTTGCGCCGCCCGTCGGCCGCCACCAGTTCGCCCACGAAATCGGCAATCGACGCCGCAAAACTTTGCTCATCCAGCGTCCACACACGCGGCAAAGCGGCCTGTTCGGTACATACAATGCCCGATTCCCCCGACGGCCCGCGCACTGCCGAATCGAGCAGCGAGCAGATATTCAGCGGGATCAGATAGCCTTCCGCCAATTCCGATGTGCGCAGGTCTGTGCGCGCATCGGCTACCGGCAGCGCGCGATTCTCGCTCAAGGCCTGAAAGTAACGCGGATAGCGGGCCTGCTCCAGCGACACACCCGGCAAATAGCAATCCTGCGTGCGATCATAAAGTTTTACGCAGTCCATGCGTGCGCCCGATGCATCATACAACCACACCCCCACGCGATGCGCTTCAAGCGTATGGGACGCAGTACGCACCACGGTCTCCAGCGCGGTCTCCAGCGCGCTCTCACGAATCGCCGAATTGCTCACCAGCGCGAGCAGCGCGTCTTGCTGGCGGCGCATGCGCCGCTCGGTCACCACGACGGCGCCGATTTCCTGGATGATGCCGGCCAGCCGCTGTGCGGCCGCGGGGCCACCGCGCAGCAGTTGGCCATGCGCCGCATACCAGCGAAATTGCCCATCACCGCCGACGATACGAAACTCCGTCGAGAACGCTGTGCCATTGCGCGTGGCCGCGTTCAGATCACCGTGGACGCGATCACGATCCTGCGGGTAGAGCAACGCCAAAAAAGCCTCCAGCGTGCCGGGAAACGATCGTGCCGGAAAACCCAACGCCGCTTCAAGATGGGCCGACAGACGAAACTCAGTCGCGAGATTCCAGTCCCAGATGCCGGCGCCCGTGCCCAACGGCGCTGCGTTTCGCGTGCGATCATTCATTACCAGGACGATCTCCGGGTGATCCTGCGTCAGGTGTGCGCGATCAGCCTCTCGGAACACGTACCTGGACACGTGCCGTCGCGAGCCTGGACTTAGGGCGGGAGCAGACTCTAGCGCCTGCGCCAGGGCGGGTCAATGCAGCAAAATTGCGGAGAAAATATAAGGCCGCACCGCACCACGGTATTCCGATGACATGCGGTGATGTTATCAGTACGCAAACCGCTTGCCGGCACCGGCGCGTGGATCATCCGGTATCCGTCCAGCAGCGCGTGCATGGTGTCGCGCGCCGCGGCCAATCTCTGATAACCTTCGCGCTCATCATGCATAACAACACGATTCAATGCGATTGCGTTAGCGTCGCCGGACAGGGTCACCCGCCCTTGCGGCATGCGTTGGGATGCACTAAAAATCCACGCCGACAATGCCACACTATTGCGCTTTTGAACAGCCGTCCAGCCCAAGCCACTATGTATCATAAGTATTTGTTTTTATAGAGTTTTTTATTATCGGTCCCAGCGTTCGCCGGCGCCCGTGTGGAAGCGTCTGCCACCGTGCCGCAGGCCCGTGTCACCGCGGCGTGGTGCAACGACGTCACGCTCGCCATCCCGCAAATCAAGTTGAAGCCGTGCATGTCCGCGCAATTGAAACCGGTGCCCGCCAAATCTGTGCAAGGCCGTCAGATCATGCTGCGCGAGTTCAAGCCCGAGCAAAAAGCCGCTGCGCGCGTGCTGGTGATCGGCGGTATTCATGGCGACGAACTTACCTCGGCGTCCATCGTGTTTCGCTGGCTGGAACTGCTGCAACAACCGGGCGGCGACGCCGATCAGTACCACTGGCGAGTGATTCCCGTGCTCAACCCGGACGGCCTGCTGGCCAAGCCGCCGCAGCGCGTCAACGCGCGCGGTGTGGATCTGAATCGCAATTTCCCCACCTACAACTGGCTGAAGGAAGCGCCGCGCTATTGGGAAACCAAAACCAATCGCGATCCGCGCCGCTATCCCGGCAAGGCGCCGTCATCGGAGCCGGAATCGCGCTGGCTGCATGACGAAATCACGCGCTTTCGGCCGGATGTCATCGTCTCGATACACGCGCCGTACGGCATTCTCGATTTCGATGGCCCGCCGACCGGCATCGAAGCGCCGGTGCGCTTCGGACATTTGCGCCTGAACCGCGTCGGCGTTTATCCCGGCTCGCTGGGTAATTTCGGCGGACTGAAAGAAGGCATCCCGGTGGTCACCCTTGAGTTGCCGCACGCGCTTAATATGCCAACCGAATCGCAGCTCACCCTGGTGTGGCAGGACATGCAAAAGTGGCTCAAAGTAAACCTAGTTGAGCGTAGAACCGCACCGCTCGAACCGCCGCCAACTGCGCCCGAGGAGCTGGGCATCATTAGCCCTTAGCGGCTGTCGCAGCACGCACTGTGGCGTAGCCTTCGCTGTAGAAGTTTCGATTGGATCTGACAGCCACCGTAAGGTTTGATCGTAACCGCGTTTGCTGTGTGGCTGGGTTCGGCCAAGACCAGTCGGTCGCCGTTACATTTGAATTTTTGTATATTGATGATGAGACAAACCAGTTTCCTCAATCCCCCTTAGATGCTAAGAGGCATGTCTATGAATCAAACGAATCCATCTTCCGGCGCAGTTAGACATGTCGAGATGATTCGAGACGGAGGTTCTTTTGCCGCGTTTTTCGAGGACTCGTACGGTCACGAGTACTCGCTCATCACCAAGATTCGCACTCAATTCCTTCTAACAGGAGATATTGAGGTTCTTGGCTACGCAGAGCCTGTCTTTCGTGTTCCTCGAGTTGCTAGGCCAATTTCAACGTCTTGGGAGCAGGCGGCTGTTCTGCTTGATCAAGTACGCCAAGTGATCAACGAAAATCAGAACATGGAGTGGCTCGCACTAATGGGCGAAATCATCTCCGGCAGGGGAAAGCTGCCGGCGAGCATAGAACGAGTTCAAAAAGTAGTGCGCAACCTACGGACGGAAAGTTGAGCGCCGGAAAGAGTGAACGACGTCTATGCCCCGACCGCCTAACATTCGCTTCCGCGGATTGCCTACGGCAGTCCGTCACGTCAGAGCGTCCGCAATCGGGGAATGTGAATGGCGGGTGTGGGTCGTTCACGTTCTTTCAGAATTCCTGAATAATCGGATGCCGCCAGCCTTATCAAGTCGCGACTGTTACACCTGATATCTCGATAGAGTGCTCGGACCGTGGCAAGAACTTGACACAGTATTTATAATAACCACTTGATTTTATGTAATTTTCAGCATTTAGAAATAAGCGCCCACCCACTATCTGTAGTGCGCATCTGCCCGCTGCCCATTGCATAAAATCAATCGATTGATTTATAATTCAATCGATTGATTTTATTAAGGCAATGTCGTGGCTTATGGATAAATCCCCAGCTTCGTGGACGCGCCCGGATACCGAGCATCCGCGCAAAAAATTAGTGCTGGCCGCGCTCAAACTTTTTGCCGACAAAGGGTTTGAGGGCGCCTCCACGCGCGAGATTGCCGATGCCGCTGGCGCCAATATTTCCGCCATCCGCTACTACTTCGGCGACAAAGCCGGGCTGTATCGCGCCGCCTTTACCGAACTGTGCGACCCACACGCCTGTGGCGGCTTCGACGCCGCGCTATCAATGGATCAGGCACTCGGCCGGTTTTTTGCGGAGTTTCTCGAACCGCTGAAGCAAGGCGAAACGCTGCGGCTGGTGATGAAGCTGCATTTTCGCGAAATGATCGAACCGACCGGCGTGTGGGCAGCGGAAATCCAGTCCGAGATCAAGCCGCAGCACCAACTCATGGTGAGCATGTTGACCCAGCGCTTCGGCATAAGCGCGCCCGACCTCGACGTGCAGCGGCTGGCGTTGTCGATCGTCGGCATGGCGGTGCATTATTACGTGGGGCAGGATGTCATCGCCGCCATCGCGCCCGACGTGCTCGCCAACGCCGACGCCATCGACACCTTGGCCGAACGGCTGGCGCAGTATGCCAATGCCATGATCGAGGCCGAGGCCGTGCGCCGTGGCATCACTACCCAAAACGTCAATGAGAGCGCACGCGATGCGTAAATCCGTTGATGCCGCCGTGCTGGCCTGCGTGTTCGCCTGCGCTTTCGTGTTGGGCGGCTGCACCCTATCGCGCGGACTGATTACCACCGTCGGCCCCGACTACCAGCGGCCCACCCCGGCCCTCGTTCCTGCCGCCCACAGCGGCAACACCGCTACGCTGAAACAATGGTGGCAGCAGTTCGATGATCCCCTGCTGATCGACTTACTCGATGCCGCGCAAAGTGCGGGCGCAAACGTCGCACAGGCCACTGCGCGCATCGCACGTGCGCGTGCCGATGCCATCGCCGCAGGCGTGGCCGGCGGCCCCACGTTGGACGGCACCGCGGGCGCCAGCCGCTCGGCGTTCAGCTTCGGTGGTCCGGCGGTCATACGCACCCAGGCGCAAATCGGTTTACAAAGCAGTTGGGAAATCGATCTCTTCGGCGGCCTCGCGCGCCAGCGCGAATCAGCGCTCGCGCAATTTGATGCCAACGTGGCTGCGTGGCACGATGCGCGCGTGGCGCTGGCCGCCGAAGTCGCCACGCGTTACGCCAGCTACCGCTATTGCGAAGTGCAAACCGAGCTGGCGCGCATCGATGCGCAATCGCGCGCAGAAACCGCACGCCTCTCCGGCATCAGCGCGGGTGCTGGTTTTCAATCGTCCGACCAAGCCGCGGTGGCACGCGCGATTGCGGCCGACGGCGCAGCCAGCCTCGCGCAACGCCAAGCGCTGTGCGAACTCGACATCAAGGCGCTGGTGGCGCTCACCGCACGCGACGAAGCGGCCTTGCGCAGCCAGCTCACACGCGCGAGCAGCACGCCGCCGCGCCTGCCTCGCCCGGCACAGTTCGCCATTGCATCGATACCCGCGCAAGTGCTCAGCCAGCGCCCGGATGTCGCAGCCGCCGAGCGCGATGTGGCCGTCGCCAGCGCCAACATCGGCGTGAATGAAGCGAACCGCTACCCACGGCTCTCGCTCGCCGGCAATATCACCCCATCGCGCTCGCGCCTCGGCAACGACCCGACCATTTCCGTCACCACCTGGTCGATCGGCCCCAGCCTCACCATGCCTTTGTTCGACGGCGGACGCCGCGTCGCCAATGTCGATGCGGCCCGCGGGCAGTACACAGCCGCAGAATCTGCCTATCGCGCAAAAGTACGCACCGCCGTGCGCGAAGTCGACGAAGCCCTGGTACGTCTGGCGAGCGTGGCCACGCGCGGCAACGATACACGCAGCGCGGCAGCCGGCTACCGCGCCAACTACGCAGGCGTGCAGGCGAAGCAGCGTGCCGGACTCGCCAACCTGCTCGAACTGGAAGACGCGCGCCGCACCACCTACGCCGCCGAAGCGAGTGTCGCCGCGCTCGACTACGAAGGCGTTAGCGCTTGGATCACGTTGTATCGCGCCGCCGGCGGCGGCTGGGACGGCAACTTCACGCCCACTACGGCAAGCAGCAAGGACATCAAAAAATGAAATCGCACCTCCTTATGCTGGCAGCATTCATGCTCGCCAGCAACGCCCATGCACAAGACAAAGCAGTGGCCAAAGGTGCGCCCGCTGCCGCGGTCAAACCCGCGTTGACCATCACCCTGGTGCAACCGCAAACGCGCGATGTGCCGGTACGCCTGACGGCCAACGGTTCGGTGGCCGCATGGCAAGAGGCGATCATCGGTGCAGAAACCAACGGCTTGCGTTTGCAAGACGTGCGCGCGCAAGTCGGTGATGTGGTCAAACGCGGGCAGACCCTCGCGCAGTTCGCCGCCGCAACCCTCGAAGCCGAAATTGCCCAAGGCCGCGCGCAAATCGCCGAAGCCGAGGCCACCCTCGCCGATGCGCGCGCCAACGCCGCACGCGCGCAATCCATCGCCGACAGCGGCGCGCTCTCGGCGCAGCAAATCGCCCAATACGCCACTGCCGAAAAAACCGCACAAGCGCGATTGGAACTGGCGCGCGCACAACACGCGAATCAACGCCTGCGGCTGGCCTACACGCGCGTGGTGGCCAGCGACGACGGTATTATTTCGGCACGCACCGCCACCGTCGGCGCGGTGGTGCCACAGGGGCAGGAACTGTTTCGGCTGATACGCCAAAGCCGCATCGAATGGCGCGGCGAAGTCACCGCTACGGAATTGGGCAAACTCAAACCCGGCATAGCGGTGACGGTCAGCGCGGAGGGCGCGGGCACCATCGAAGGCAAGCTGCGCGTGATCGGCCCCACGGTCGATGCCACCACGCGCAACGCCTTGGTGTATGTGGATTTACCCAATGCCGCGCGCCAAGGCTTCAAGCCCGGCATGTTCGCGCGCGGAGAATTCGCGCTCGGTGCGGCCAGCGGCCTGATGGTGCCGCAAGATGCGGTGGTTCTGCGCGACGGCTTCAACTACGTGTTTCGTGCGACCACCGCGCAAGGTGGCGAAACCCGCGTGGCGCGGGCGAAAGTAGCCCTCGGCCGGCGTGTCGATGCGTTAGTTGAGGTGCTCAACGGTCTCGCGCCACAAGATCGTGTGGTGGCCTCCGGCGTGGCGTTCCTCGCCGATGGCGACGTGGTAAAGGTGGTGAAATGAACGTCTCCGCCTGGTGTATCCGCAACCCGGTAC
>JAYUAH010000381.1:0-1789 GCA_043741415.1 Betaproteobacteria bacterium | reverse complement strand
TTGTGGGTGATCCGCAAACTGGCGGACTGGAACGACAAGCGCGCGCCGGCGCGGCGCTGGGAAAGCGGCGAGACGGTGGCTTACCTCGGGTCGCCACTCAAGCTGGCGGTCGCGCACGGGGCAAGCCAGGTGCTGCTGACGGCCACTGAAATGCATATCCATACCCCCGACGCTGCGGCGCCTGCGGTAGCGGCGCTGGCCCGGCATTGGCTGCGCGGCCAAGCGCTGGAATATTTTCACGAGCGTATCGCGCACTTTCGTACACGCATCACGCTGGAGCCGGTGTCGATACGGCTTTCCAACGCGCGTTCGCGCTGGGGCAGTTGCCATACGAGCGGGCGCATTTCGCTCAATTGGCGGCTGATCCACATGCCGCGGCATCTGGTCGATTACGTGGTGGTGCATGAGTTGGCACACTTGCGCGAGATGAATCACTCGTCGCGCTTTTGGGCGGTGGTGGGCAGCGTGATTCCTGACTATGCCGCCCGGCGCCGTGAAATCCGCCGCGAAGCACACCGCTACCTCGTCGATTGAAGTCGCTTCGCGCATGTTAAACTTTGCACCCGACTATTGGTACCACGCCCCATGCGCACGCCACGCCGTCCCGTTGTTATCACCCTTGCGCTTACACTCGCGCTCACGCTCACGTTGAGCGCGTGCGGCTACCGGACGCCGCTCACCTTGCCCAAGCCCGAAGCGAAGCCTCCCGCAACCGCACCGGCTGCGAGCGAGGCGAAATGAGCGCATCCGCTACCAACACCTTCGCGTACCGCAACAACGAACTGTATGCCGAAGGTGTGGCGCTAAGCCACATTGCCGAAACCCACGGCACGCCGTGCTACGTGTACTCGAAAGCGATGTTGACCGAAGCGTATCGCGGCTTCGCTGCGGCGTTTGCGTCGCGTGCGCACCTGGTTTGCTACGCGGTCAAAGCGAACCCCAATCTGGCGCTACTCAATTTGTTTGCGCGGCTGGGCAGCGGATTTGACATAGTTTCCGGTGGCGAACTCGCGCGTGTCATCGCGGCCGGCGGCGATCCGCGCAAGGTGGTGTTTTCCGGCGTGGGCAAAACAGCAACCGAAATTCGCGATGCTTTAAATGCAGGAATTCTGTGTTTTAACGTCGAATCCGCGGCGGAACTGGAACGCATTGATCGCATAGCCGCTGAAATCGGCAAGATTGCGCCGGTTAGTTTGCGTGTGAACCCGGATGTAGACGCCAAAACGCATCCGTACATCGCTACTGGACTGAAGGAAAGCAAATTCGGCGTAGCCTACGGCGATGCGCTGGGGTTGTACCGTCGTGCCCGCGGCTTGCAGCACCTGAGCATCGAAGGTATCGATTGTCATATCGGTTCACAGCTCACCGAGGTTGCGCCCTTTGCAGCGGCGGTCGAGCGCGTGCTTGCACTGGTGCAACAGTTGAACGCCGAAGGCATAACGCTGACGCATATCGATCTGGGTGGCGGGCTGGGCATCCAGTACCAACCCGAAGATGCGCCGTGCAGCATCAACGATTACGCAGCAGCCATTCTGCAGGGTGTCGTGGGGCGCACGGAAAAACTCCTGTTCGAGCCGGGCCGCTACCTGACCGGCAATGCCGGGGTGTTATTGACGCGCGTAGAGTATTTGAAGCGCGGCGACGAACGCAATTTTGCGGTGATCGATGCGGCGATGAATGATCTCATGCGCCCTGCTTTGTATGACGCGTGGCATGACATCGTGCCGGTCAACACCACCGCCGGCGACTTGGAATCGTGGGAGATTGTCGGGCCCGTCTGCGAAAGCGG
>JAYUAH010000380.1:0-4459 GCA_043741415.1 Betaproteobacteria bacterium | reverse complement strand
CCGAACAACGTGGTTGGGATTTGTCCAAGCAGCGTGAGCAGGCGGCGAACAAGCAGCTCGCTGAAAATGGCATGACCCTGCATGCGCCAGATCCTGCGATGCGTGCCGCGTTCGCCAAAGTCGGCGACACCATACTGGCGGAGTGGCAAAAATCCGCAGGTGCCGAGGGTGATATGATCATTAAGACTTATCGTGCCAAGTAACACGTGAGTGGTTTTGAGGCTCAATCACTGGTGAGGCGTGCGCTCGACAGACTTTACGATCTGAGCGCCATTGCCGCCGCCGTTTGCCTGGCAGGCATCTGCGTGCTGATGCTGGCGCAGGCGGCGGCGCGCGAGAGCGGTTTTTTGTTGCGCGGCGCGGACGACATTTCTGCCTGGCTGTGTGCGGCGAGCGCGTTTCTGGCGTTGGGCCACACCTTTCGTAAAGGCGAGCTGATCCGTGTCGGGCTGTGGGTGGAACGGCTCGGTGTGGCAGCGCGCCGCCGCGCGGAAATTGTCGCGCTGTTGATGGCCGCGGTTTGTGTGGGCTACATGACCTGGGCGATCACACGCTTCGTATTTGAAAGCTGGAAGTTCAACGAAGTCGCGCAAGGCCTGATCAAAATTCCGATCTGGATTCCGCAACTGAGCGTGGTGCTGGGCACGCTAATCTTCCTGATCGCGGTGCTCGATGAACTGGTGACGGTGGTGCGCGGTGGTAAACCATCGTATCAGCTTGCAGACGAGGCGCGGCGTGCGGCGGGTGATTTTTCGGAGATGCTGTGAGCATCCTGGAAATGGCGGCGATTCTGCTGGCGTTGCTGCTGCTACTGCTGCTGGGCGGCCTGTGGATAGCGCTGTCGCTGGCGGCCACCGCGTGGGCGGGCTTGCAGTTTTTTTCCAATACGCCGCCGGATGTGAATCTGTTCCAGTCGTTCTGGGGATCGAGCGCGTCGTGGACGCTGGCGGCGCTGCCGCTGTTCATCTGGATGGGTGAAATTCTTTACCGAACGAAACTTTCCGAGGAAATGTTCAAGGGGTTGGCACCGTGGTTGGGATGGTTGCCGGGACGATTGATGCATGTGAACGTGCTGGCGTGCGGCATATTCGGCACGGTGTCGGGTTCATCGGCGGCGACCTGTGCCACCATCGCCAAGGTGGCGTTGCCGGAATTGAAAGCGCGCGGCTACGACGAGAAAGTCTGTCTCGGCTCGCTGTGCGGTGCGGGCACGCTGGGCATCTTGCTGCCGCCGTCGATCATCATGGTGGTGTATGCGGTAGCGGCAGAGGTGTCGATCCTCAAAGTGTTTATCGCGGGCATTATTCCCGGTGTGTTGCTGATGCTGCTATTTTCGGGCTACATCGTGTGTTGGGCGCTGGCCAATCCCGGCAAGACGCCGGCTGAAACGCAGCATTACACGTTTCGCGAAAAGCTTCATCTCAGCCGCAATTTGATTCCGTGCCTGTTGTTGATCGTGTTCATCGTGTGGGTGATGGTGGCAGGTTGGGCGACGGCGACTGAAGCCGCAGCGTTCGGCGTGCTCGGTTCGTTTGCGATTGCGGCGGCGAGCGGTGGTCTCAATTGGGCGTCGTTTCGCGACAGCCTGATGGGGGCCACGCGGTTGTCGTGCATGATTTTGTTCATACTCGGGGGTGCTGCGTTTCTGTCGTCGTGCATGGCGTTCACCGGGATTCCCAAGGCGCTGGCGGAATGGGTGGCGGCGATGAATCCAAATCCTTATATGCTGATCGCAGCACTCGCGGGCATTTACGTCATACTGGGTACGGCGCTCGATGGCGTATCGATGATCGTGTTGACGACGTCGATCGTGATGCCGATGGTGGAGAAGGCCGGCTTCGATCTGGTGTGGTTCGGCATATTTATTGTGTTGCTGGTGGAAATTGCGGAAGTGACGCCGCCGCTGGGATTTAATTTGTTCGTGCTGCAAACCATGAGCGGCAGAGACAGCACGTATGTCGCACGCGCATCGATTCCGTTTTTTTTCATGATGCTGATTGCGATTGCGCTGATCACGGTGTTTCCGGCGATCGTGACGTGGCTGCCGGCGGTGTTGATACACAAGTGATCAGGTAGTCTCTATTTTTAAAATATTGTTTAAAATCAAATAGTTACGTAAATTTTGAACGGCGCATGAGCGAAGCCCATCCCACCTCGGCAGGCGTAAAGCGCGTCGGCAAATACGACGTGGTGCGTACGCTGGGCGAGGGCGCGACCAGCACCGTGTATTTGTGCCACGATAGTTTTGCCAATCGCGATGTGGCGGTGAAGCTGGTGACGCAAAGCACGACACACGATTTGGGTGGTGGAAAATTGATGTGGCGCGTGTTCACCACCGAAGCGTCGCTCGCCGGCACACTCAACCATCCGCATATCGTGCCCATCTATGATGCGGCGATTGACGATGCGCACGCCTACATTGTCATGGAGTACATCGAGGGCGGCACCCTGTCGCGCTTTACCCAGCCCGACAATCTGCTCGACATCGGCGACGTGATCGAGATTGCCTACAAGTGTGCGCGCGCGCTGGAATATGCGTCGCAGCAGGGCATTATTCATCGCGACATCAAGCCTGCGAACATCATGTTGAAGGAAAACAACGACGTCAAAATCACTGATTTCGGCTCGGCGGCATTGCTGCGGCTCGACAGCACCATGATCGATGGCATCGGCACGCCCGCCTACATGTCGCCGGAGCAGCACTTGAATAAGCCGCTGAATCATCAGACCGACATTTACGCGCTGGGCGTGGTACTGTTCATGTTGCTCACCGGGCGCGCGCCATTCAAGGCGGACAATATTGCAGGACTCGCCTATCTGGTGCTCAACACCAATCCACCACTGCCGTCCGAGTTTCGCCGCGAGGTGCCGACGGCGCTCGACATGATTGTCGTACGCGCGCTGCAGCGCGATGCGCAAAGCCGCTATCTCACGTGGGGACAGTTCATTGACGAACTGGCCGGCATGATGCACAGCGCCACGCTGCTGCCCAAACAAGGCGTGTTTGAGACCGAGCGCTTTAACCTGTTGCGCAAGGTTGCCTTTTTCGAAGGGTTTGCGGATGTCGATCTATGGGAAATCATGCGTTTTTCGCAGTGGGTGTCGTTTGCGAAAGGCGAGGCCATTATCAAGGAAGGCGAACGCGGCGATTTTTTTGCCGTATTAATCGAAGGCGAAGCCCGCGTGACGCGCAGCCGCCGCCCGCTCGACGTACTAAGGCCCGGCGAATGTTTCGGCGAGATGGCATGTCTGGGCAGTCCCGGTAATCTGCGCACGGCCGACGTTAGCGCCGGCACCGACCTGCGTCTGCTCAAAGTGCCGATTACCGCCTATTTGAAAGCCACCGATTCGTGCCGTACGAGTTGCGAGCGCATGTTTTTGCGCGTGCTGGTTGGGCGTTTGATCCGCGCCAACGTCAAGTTGGCGCTGATTTGATTGCACGCCGGGCGCGCGCGGCGCCATGCGGTGTACTACTGGATTAGCGTTCAGGAGACGACGTCAGCATGGGCGGTTTGCCGCCTTCGTGCCAGGTTTCGGTAATCGCTTTGGCGATTTCCTCGTTGGTGAGTTCGATGTCGGGCACGGCGTGTGCGGCAGCTCTGGCATCGGCCACGCGCCCCTGTGGCGCAGGCGCGGTAAATCCGCCGCCGGACATCCTGAATGCGGAAACAGCCTGGATCAGATCCTGCGCCTGATGGCTAAGCAGGTCCGCGGTGGCAGCGATTTCTTCCACCATCGCAGCACTTTGTTGTGTGCCCTGATTCATTTGTTCTACTGCGCTGCTGACTTGCGATACACCACGACGCTGATCTGCGCCTACGGTTTGCATGTCGGCCATGGTGCTCGCGACGGCGCGCACGGAAGTGAGTATGCCATCCATCACCTTGCGTGATTCGGCGGCCTCGCGCGTGCCGGCTTGCACTTTTTTCACGGAGTCGGCGATGAGGGTACGAATTTCCTTCGACGCGGCCGCGGACCGTTGCGCCAGCGCGCGCACTTCCGTGGCAACCACCGCGAAGCCGCGGCCTTGTTCCCCGGCGCGCGCGGCTTCCACCGCGGCGTTCAGCGCCAGAATATTGGTTTGAAACGCAATGCTGTCGATGACAGCGATGATCTCGGCGATTTTTTTCGAAGAGGTGTCGATTTCCTGCATGGTATGGGTCACTTTGCCCACCACTACGCCGCCTTGCTCGGCGGCGGCGGCGGCTTGCGTGGCCATATCGCTGACGTGCTTGCTGCTTTCATCGTTCTTGTGAAAGGTCGCGTTTAGTTCTTCCATGCTCGCCGCCGTCTGTTCCAGGCTCGAAGCCTGCGTCTCCGCGCGCGCGCTCATATCCTGCGTGCTGGCGGCAATTTCGCGTGCGGCGGTGGCGACGGACTCACTGTTTTCACGAATGCTGCCCACAATGTGCGCCAGATTGCGTTGCATGTGTTGCATGGAACGGCGCAGTTGGCCTAC
>JAYUAH010000379.1:0-4465 GCA_043741415.1 Betaproteobacteria bacterium | reverse complement strand
TCGGCACCGGCCGCCAGGGCGGTTTCGTCGATAAACGATTCCAGAGCGAACACGTTGGCATATGCGCCCAAGGTGCGCAGTGCGGAAGTGCGCAGCGGCATGTCGGTCAAATAGTGCAGCAGCACCTGCTGGCGCGGAAAATCATACAGCGGCACGGCATTGCGATCTGCTGCGCCCGCAGGCTGCGGCGAATTCGCGGGGATGGTCGCGGGTACCGGATTTGCGAGATGCCAGCCGCCGAGCACAAAGCTGCCATCCGCTTTGCTCATCGGGCGCGTGGAATGCGGATGACTCCAGGTCTCGTGCTGCCAGTTGACGATATTTTGTGCGTCGTCGATCTGCGCTTGCATTTTGATCACCATCGCGGAGCCGTAGGGTTCCCAGCCGAATTCGTCCTCGCGCATCCATTGCAGTTTGACCGGACGCCCACCAGTGGCGCGCGCCAGCAGCGCCGCATCGCAGGCTACATCGTCCGCGCCGTTGTGACCATAGCAGCCGGAACCTTCGACATGGGTGCAGGTGACATTGGCGATGGGCGTGCGCAAGGCTTTGGCGAGGTCATTGCGCAGCGGAAACACGCCCTGGCTGTGCGTCCACACGGTATATTTGCCTTCTTTTAACTGTGCTACCGCACACGAGGGGCCGATGGAGCCGTGCGATTGAAACGGTCGCGTGTATTCGGCTTCGATGCTGGTGACTTTGCCGCCGGCGATGTTCGCAGGCATCACGGTTTTGATTACCGAATCCTGCGCACGCACGGATTTCAAATGGTCATACAGCGCGGCGCCAGCAATACCACCCGTACCCCCAGGCGGCAGATCCGGTGTTTCAGTCCACTTGGCTGACGCGCGCAAGGCCTGTGCTGCTTTGATCGCCTGTTCTTCGCGTTCGGCGGCCACCGCAATAAAATTACCATCGCGCATTACGGCGACCACGCCGGGCAATGCTTTGGCGGCGGCTTCGTCCACCGACATCAGTTGCGCGCGATACGACGGCGGGCGTACCACGCGCCCAAACACCATGCCGGGCAGGCGCATATCCTGCACATAGGCGGCGCCGCCGGTGACTTTGGCGGGGAAGTCGCGCCGCGGCATGCTTTTGCCGATCAGCTTGTGCTGCGACGGCGATTTGGGTTTGGCTGCGGCGGTTGCCTCGCGTTTGAGATTTAGATCTTTGGCCAGGTCCCAATAGGTGACTTGCACCGGACTTGCGCTGATCGCGCCGTCGGCCACACTTAGTTTCTCTACCGCAACATTGAGTTTTTGCGCGGCAGCGGCGAGCAGCATGCCGCGTGCCTCGGCACAGGCAAAGCGCAAGGCGGCACCGCTGTTTTCAACGGATTGGCTGCCCGCCGTCATGCCTTCATCGGGCGTGCGTGCGGTATCGGCCGATACCATATCGACGCGCTCGTAGGCGACATCGAGTTCATCAGCGGCAATTTGCGCCAGTGCGGTGAGGATGCCCTGGCCGATTTCGCATTTGCCGGTGTTGATCGTAACTCTACCGTTTGGGTTGATGCGGATCCAGCCGTCGAGCATACGATTGGTATTGAGGCTGCCCGGCAGCGGCGCAAGCGTGGTTTGCTGCGCAATGGCCGCAGGCCCGGCGAGGCTGAAGGTGGCGACGATGGCGCCACTGTGCTTGAGGAACTGGCGGCGTGAGATGGCGTGTTTCATCTTACGCTCCCTTCACGCTAGCGGCCGCGCGCTGCACAGCGCGCACAATGCGATTGTGCGTACCGCAGCGGCACAGGTTGCCCGCCAGCGCCTGTTTGATTTCGGTTGCGGTGGGGTTCGGTTTGGTATCGAGGAAAGCCTTGGCCGTCATGATCATGCCATTGGTGCAGTAGCCACACTGTGCAGCCTGCTCATCCAGAAACGCTTTTTGCAGCGGATGCAGCTTGTCGAGCGTGCCCAGCCCTTCGAGCGTGGTGATAGTCTTGCCCACCGCATTGGCGCAGGGCGTTACACACGAACGCGTGGCCTTGCCATCGATAATGACGGTGCACGCGCCGCATTGCGACAGGCCGCAGCCGAATTTCGGGCCGTTCAATTCGAAGTCATTGCGCAGCACATAGAGTAGCGGCGTGTCGGCATCGGTGCGTACGGTGCGTATCGCACCGTTCACGCGTAGCGTGTAATCAGGCATAGGGGGGCTTCCTTTGGGTCATCGGTTTCTAAACGTTTCTGAAAGCGAGATTCGGCGGGCGGCATGCTGGCCGGCCCGACGCGCGATCTGGATACGATATGGTAAGACGGTCTCACGCTAACAACAAGCTGATCTTTCATGGTGCTGAGCGCGGCGGATAGCGCCGTGGTTTCGTCGCTGCGTTCGACCGCTATGGCCTGGGTCAGAACGCCCTTGGCAATGGCGTCGGCAAGATGGCCGGCCCGCTGCAGGTGGTGCCGCGCGTCAGCCGCCACGCCAGTACAACCGTCAACAGTGCGGCGAGTGCCACCATCATCAAGATAAGGTCTCCGCCGTTGGCATAGGTTTGCAGTGCGTCGGCCTGTGCACTTTTCATCAGGTCCGCTTCGTGTTGCGCCAGTTTACGCAGGCTGGTGAGATAAGCAGTCTGCCGGGGTTGCAATGCTTCCAGCAGTAGCGGCGCGCGTCACCTTGATGATCTCCACCAGGTAGCGCCCGTTGTTGTCGTGCAGATACTGTTGCAGCTTTTGGCCGGCTTCATCTTCCGACAGAAAGGCGGTATCGAGTTGCTCCAGCAGGCCGCTGACCGTCTGGGGTTCGCTGTTGACGCGCGCAATCTGCGCGTCGATATCCGGTTGCTTGTCCGCGATCAAAGCACCGCGTATGGCGATCGAGATCGATGCAATTTCATCGATGACATTGTGTAACTGCTCGATTTTGGGATAGCGATTCTCGACGTTCTCGACAATATGCTGCAGTTCGCTATTCAAGGATCGGAGCCCCAGCAGACCCATCGCAGCGATGCACAGCATAAACGCACCGATCAGCGCAAAGCCCGCCGTCAGTCGAAAACCAATGCCGTACCTCATGCGCGACGCCCTGTTAAAGACGACAATCGCGTCGGGCGCGATGTCAACATGGGTTGGCGAAATTTCGACCGCTAGCGCGCTACTTGCTGACCTCTATGGTGAGCTTCATTTCGGGATAGATGGCGCATTCCACGTCGATTTTGCCGGGCGTGTTGAATGTTTGTTTCTTCGATTGCCCCTGGCCATAGGAGCCCAAGTCGAACGACTGGCCGTCCGGCAATGAAAATACGTTATGAAAGTGCACGTCGAGATTCCTGAAACTTACCGTGTCGCCGACCTTGATTTTGAGGGTGTTGGGGCTGAACGATTTGCTCTTTTGATCCACGGTGAACTCTGCCGCGAGTGCAGTGCCCTAAACGCTTGCCGTGGCCGCGAATATCATTACCCCCAAAATCTTACGCATCAGTATGAGCACTCTCTAGTTTGGAAGTTGAGGAACCGTCATTTGCATCGATACACCGGTCAGGCTTTTCAAGAACGCAACCAGATCCTGCTTTTCCTGCGGGCTCAGATTCAACGGTTTGATATTGGGCGACAGATTGCTCTTCACGTCACCGCCCCGATCATAATGGTCTACCACTTCTTCCAGCGTATTATAACTTCCATTTCGCATATAGGGTGCGGTCAGCGCTACATCACGCAGGGTTGGCGTCTTGAACGCCCCTTGCAAAGCCGCGAGCTTGCGTATGTTGAAGCGGCCCAAATCCGGCGTTGCGCCGGTGTCTTTGACGCCGATATTGTGGAATCCGTTGTCGGTAAAATTATAGCCTTCGTGACAAGTCACGCAATTGGCTTTGCCGGTGAACAGTGCAAAACCGCGTTTGGCCGAGGCTTCAACCGCATCGGCGTCACCCTTGCGCCAACGGTCAAACGGCGATTCCGTCGATACGACCGTGCGCTGAAAATTAGCGAGTGCCTTGGCGATGCTGCGGTGGGTAATGCCTTCGCCGGGATAGGCCTTGTGGAACATATTGACGTAGCCGGGGATTTTGTCGAGCTTGGCGATCAGTTCTGCCACGGGCGGACTCATCACACGTTCGTTTTGCATCAGCCCCATCGCGTGATCTTCCAGCGTGCTGAATTTGCCGTCCCAGTTATAGACCGGGTTGTAGGCGATGTTGACAATGGTCGGCGTCGCACGCGGCAGCTTGACCAGGTTATGGCCGATGCCCGTGGGCAGCTTGTCTGACCAACCCATGCCGGGGTGATGGCAGCTTGCGCAACTGACCGCGTCGGATTTCGACATGCGCGGATCGAAAAACAGCGCTTTGCCCAATTCAATACGCTCCGGCGTGAATGGGTTCTCGGTGGGCGTCGGGATCGCCTGGGGTCGCAGGTAAGGGTCGGGCGCGGCAGCGTGGCTGGCAGCGGTGAGTGAAAACAGCAGTCCCATAACACCGACGCGGATAACGGCGGCGCCACGCGCGACGCGGTGCACAGGCTGTTCC
>JAYUAH010000378.1:0-1803 GCA_043741415.1 Betaproteobacteria bacterium | reverse complement strand
GCGGCCCTTCTTTGGCCCCGCGCAAGCGCAATTGCTGGGCCGCCGTGAAAAAGTGGATGCGCTGCGTGCGGCGTTGATCAACGGTATCAGTTCGCATGTGCTGGATTTTGATGACACCCATGCACGCGCGGTGCACGTGAGCGCGCCGGTGTGGCCTGCCCTGCTCGCGTATGGCGAGTGGAAGGGTGCCACCGGCATGGATTTGATACACACCTTCGTGCTGGGCGTGGAAACCGAAGTGCGCGTGGGGCTGTCGGTGTTTCCTGAACATTACGAGCGCGGTTATCACATCACCGGCACCGCGGGCGTGTTCGGTGCTGCGGCGGCGGTGGGCAAAATGCTCCGGTTGAGCGAGCAGCAAATGACCTGGGCGCTGGGCATCGCGGCCACGCAATCGGCGGGCCTGCGCGAAATGTTCGGCTCGATGTGCAAGAGCTTTCATCCGGGCAGCGCTGCGCACAACGGCTTTGCGGCGGCGCTGTTGGCGCAACAGAATTTCACCAGCGCCGAAACCAGCATCGAAGGCAAAACGGGCTTTGCGCACGTGATGTCGAGCAAGTTTGACCCGAAGGTCATCACCGACGGCTTGGGCAACAGTTACGAACTCATGCGCAATATGTACAAGCCCTTCGCCTGCGGGCTGGTGGTGCACGCAGCAATTGACGGCTGCCTGCAACTGAAACGCGAACTCAATTTGCGCGGCGATGAAATCAAACGCATGACACTGACCGTGAATCCGCTGGTGCTGGAATTGACCGGCAACAAAAAACCGGTTGATGGTTTGCAAGGCAAATTCAGTGTGTTTCACGCCTGCGCCGCGGCCATCGTACACGGCGCAGCGCTGGAAGCGCAGTTTGCCGATGCCGTGGTGCACGACGCTAAAGTGATTGCCGTGCGCGACAAAATCGAAGCCACGGTCGACGCGAGCATCCGCAAACTCGAAGCGCATATGAAGCTCGAACTCCATGATGGCCGAGTGATTGATAAACACGTTGAACACGCGCTCGGCAGCACCGAGCACCCGATGAGCGACGTTGATTTGGAAGAAAAATTTCGTGGCTTGGTTGATGGCGTCATCCCCGATGCGCAGGCGAAACAACTAATAGCGCTGTGCTGGAAATTTCCCACGCTCGCCGATGCGGCTGAGTTACCACGCGCGGCGATATTATCGTAAACATTTGATTTTAAACAATATTTTATGAAGGCACGCATGAAAAAGTCGGCGAAAAAATCTCCACCCGATATCTCTCCGGTGATGAAGGGACTTGCGACGTACATTTCGCAAGCGACCAAAAAACCGCTGCCAAAAGAAGTCATCGGGCGCACCAAGCACCATCTGCTCGACACCCTCGCCGCCATGGTGTCCGGCTCGCGTCTGCCGCCGGGCCGCGCGGCGATTTCGTATATCAAAACGCTGGGTGGGACTAAACAGTCCGTTGTCATCGGCAGCAAGTTCGTCACCACCGCCGAACACGCGGCACTTGCCAACGGCATGCTGGCGCACGCGGACGAAACCGACGATTCGCACGCGCCCTCGCTCACGCATCCCGGCTGCGGCGTGGTGCCCGCAGCACTCGCCATGGGCGAACGCGAGCGCTGCAACGGCACGCAACTGTTGCGCGCGGTGGCGCTGGGATATGACGTGGGTTGCCGCTTATCGCTGTCGCTGCACGCGCATGATTTTCGCGAAGCGGGGCATTCGACGCACACCTTCGGACCGATGTTCGGCGCCGCCGCGGCCGCAGGTGCGTTGGCAAAACTCAATTACGATCAGTGCCGCCATTTGTTGTCGTACACCGTGCA
>JAYUAH010000377.1:0-1806 GCA_043741415.1 Betaproteobacteria bacterium | reverse complement strand
TTGCCGTTGGTTGCCATGACTATTTCTCCCTATCGTTGGGTAGGTTGGGGGGAGGCACGAACCCCAACACAAATAAACGCCGCAGTTCTGTCTATGCGACCGTTGCCACGTGATCTGGTGTTGGGGTTCGTGCCTCACCCCAACCTACACGTGAGTGCAACATCAATTCCCCTCGAACACCGGCTTCTGCTTGTTCGCAAACGCGTGATACGCACGGTGAAAATCCTGCGTCTGCATGCAAATTGCCTGGCCTTCGGCTTCGGCTTCGATGGCTTCGTCCACGCCCATGTTCCACTCCTGATGCAGCAGTTTTTTGGTCATGCCGTGCGCGAATGTCGGGCCGTCGGCCAGGTTGCGCGCCATCTCGTGCGCGGCGGTGAGCACGTTTTCCGGTTCGTGGATTGCGTTGTAAAAACCGAAGCGCTCGGCTTCGTCGCCGCCCATGGAACGGCCGGTGTAGAGCAAGTCGGACGCGCGGCCCTGGCCGATAATCCGCGGCAGCAGCGCACACGCGCCCATGTCCGCGCCCGCCAGCCCTACGCGGACGAACAGGAACGCGACTTTGCTGCGCGCGGTGCCGTAACGCAAATCGGAGCCGCAGGCGATCATCGCACCGGCACCGGCGCAAATGCCGTCAATCGCCGCGACGATCGGCTGCGGGCAGGCGCGCATGGCTTTCACCAAGTCGCCCGTCATGCGCGTGAACTCCAAAAGGCCGGGCATTTTCATTTTGGTGAGCGGGGCGATAATTTCGTGCACATCGCCGCCCGAACAAAAATTTTCGCCCGCGCCGGTGACCACTATAGTCTTCACATCGTCGACGTGATTCAATGCGCGAAACGTGTCGCGCAGCTCGGCATACGATTCAAAGGTGAGCGGATTTTTGCGCTCTGGACGATTGAGCGTGACGGTGGCAACTTTGCCTTGCACTTCCCATTTGAAATGTTTGGGTTTGAAATCGGCGGCTTTGGTCATAACAGACTCTTTAAAAAATATTGTTTAAAATCAAATACTTATATATACACCTAATCTTGCATGGTGAGCCCGCCGCTCACGCTCAACACCTGCCCCGTCAAATAAGACGCGCGGTCGCTGGCGAAAAATAAAATCGCATCCGCAACATCCGATGGCATCGCAAAACGACGGAATGGTATTGCTTTCATCAGCGCTTCGCGTTGTTTTTCGGGAATCGACGCGAGCAGCGGCGTATCGGTGGGGCCGGGGCACACGCAATTGACGTTGAGCTTGTAGCGCGCAGTTTCGCGCGCCAGCGATTTGGTGAACGCAATCACCGCGCCCTTGCTGCCCGCGTACACCGCTTCGCCGCCGCTGCCGGCCCGGCCCGCGTCGCTGGCGACGTTGACGATTTTGCCTTCGCCACGCGCAATCATTTTCGGCAGGAAGGCGTGCACCATGCGAAGCGTGCCGGTGTAATTCAGATCAATTAACTTTTGCCACAGATCGGGCGTGGTGTTGACGAAGGCCTCGATTTTGCTCCAGCCTGCGACGTTGACCAGCACATCCAGCGTATCAAAGCGTTGGTAAACGGCCTCGCGAAATTTCGCGATCGCGGTATCGTTGGTCACATCCAGCAGCACAAACTCGGCATCAAAACCCGCAGTGCGTAATTGATTCGCCGCATCGCTGCCGCCTTGCTGATTGATGTCGCCCAATATAACGCGGGCGCCGGCAGCACCCAACACCTGCGCAGTGGCGAGCCCGATGCCCGACGCGGCGCCGGTGACGACGGCTGTTTTTCCTTTGAGCTTCATAAGTGTTTTCTGGTTCAGGTTGTGGATGTTCGGT
>JAYUAH010000376.1:0-1807 GCA_043741415.1 Betaproteobacteria bacterium | reverse complement strand
GTTCGGCTTCGGCCTCGGTCAATTGCCCCAGATGCCCCTGTATGCGCAAATGCACCGGCCCCGGCGCACCCGACGTCGCCACGCGAAACGCCTGCCGCGTCAAATCCGGCAGGCGCGTCACCGCATCGACCTGCGCATTGAATTTAGTCACCGCATCAAACTGCGTGATGTCGTCAACTTCCTGATACGCATGCCGATAACGCGACGCCGGCGCCGGCCCGCCGGTAATCGCAATCACCGGCGACCCCGCCATATGTGCATCGCGTATGCCTGCTGCGAGGTTGGAAGCGCCGATCATCTGCGCCATGCACACGCCCGGCTTGCCGCTAGAGCGCGCATACCCATCCGCCATGTAAGCCGCCGCCTTTTCGCCATGCACCATCACGCGCGCTATCGGCATGTCCTCCATCTCGGCAAACGACTTCAGCATGAACGCCGGCACAAAAAATAAGTACGACACCTCGTAATCGCGCATCATTTCGGCGAATAGACGCGCGCCTGTCATTTTGGGCATTGCTGGCTCCTGGGGAAAGTGGGGATAGTAACTTGAGCAGGGTACGGGGGAAAAGAACTAACCAGATGGTAGATTGAAATTGCGAAAATAAAAATTGCGTTTGGCGAAATAGGGATTGCGCCCTACCGCGGCGTTTTAACTAAAGCATTCAATATCACCGCTGGCAAGAACAACAATACATCCAAAAAGAGAATCGGCGGCCACAACTCCAACTTGCCTTCCGATTCCCAAATGAAGAAACCGTGAAGCAGAAGCAAACTTGGCAAGGCAAAAAATAGCGCAAAACTCGTCCACTGTATCTTGCAATACCTCGCAGCAGGATATGCAGCGACCAAACAAAGCAAATGACGCAAGAAAAAAAACAGGATTAAGACGAAAATACCAATTTTGTGTCCGCGTAAAGAATAGATCAGCGGCAAATTGGCTAGCAATATACACACGTCAACCAACCCTATGCTAAGGCTGGCATTCGTTAACCATTTTGAAGTCCGGTTCGGGCTCACTCTGCTATCACTGCCGTATCCCCAACGCCGTAACCAGCTTATCGTAAAGCTCGAACTGCTCCTTAACATATTTCTCCGTCTCAACCGGAGAACGTATCGCCGCAATGCCGCCGATACGCGCGTTGCCCGCCTGCCAGTCCGGGTCCTTCGCGAGCTTCTGAAAAATATCGGCCCACTTGTCGACAATGGGTTTAGGCAATCCCGGCGGCCCCATGAGCGCGGTCCAGCCGACGATTTTTTCCATGTCGGGGAAGCCGGCTTCTTTGGCGCTGGGCGCATCGGGCAATTCTTTCAGCCGCACCGGTGTCACCAGCAGCGGACGTATGCGCCCGCCCTGCGCCTGTGGAATCACCGTGGGTGCGTTGTTGCAGGCGAAATCCACCTGGCCGCCCATCACGGCGGTGGTGACTTCACCGCCGCCTTTGTAATGGATACCCACCGCGTGATCTTTGGTCAGCCCGCCCAGCGACATCAAGTACTGCGTCGCCATGTTCTGGCTGGTGCCCACACCGGCAGTGCCGTAGTTCAGTTTGCCGGGACTCTTGCGTATGGTCGCCATGAGATCAGCCGCGGTACGTATCGCCGAATCGGTTTTGACGAAGCAAATGTACGGATTCAACTCGATCAGCGAGATCATGCTGAAATCGTTCCACTTGTAGCCGAGCTTGGATTCCATCGCCGGCAGCACCGCGTGCGTGGCGATACGCGCCACCAGCAAGGTGTAGCCGTCGGGTGTCGCGTTCTTCACCGACATCGTGCCGATGGCGCCGGATGCGCCGACGCGGTTGAG
>JAYUAH010000375.1:0-1809 GCA_043741415.1 Betaproteobacteria bacterium | reverse complement strand
CGAGTTTCGCGTTCGGCGCGTTGATGGGTTCGATCATTCTTTCGCGCATCGGCTACCGGTTGCCACCGGCGCGCATGATGATTGCCTTTTGCGCGGTGTGGTATTCGATGACACTGCTGTTTGCGCAAATGCCGGGCTTCAGCGCGGGTATTCCAATGATCATGCTCGCGGGTTGTGCGCAAAGCATGAGCATGGTGCCGCTGTCGGCCATGCTGTTGCGTACCACGCGCGAGGGTTTCCGCGGTCACGTGATGGGCACGCGCACGCTGATGATCTATGGTGTGCCGGTGGGCCTGATGATCGCCGGGCCGCTGATTGCGAGTTACGGTTACCGCGTGACGGCTACCCTGTATTGTGTGTCGGGGCTGATCTGCACGGCGTTGATCGGCTGGTATTGGCGTGAGCACATCTGGCGCGCGGATGCGCCGGCGAACAAACGCTAACGGCGGGCGTATGATGGTGTTTAAATTACTCGGGAGACGGGCATGAGTTTTGTCGAAATCGAACGCAACGATGGCGTGATGGTGGTGCGCTTAAACCGGCCGGAACGTATGAATTCACTGGGCACCGAAATGCGCAATTTTCTGGCGGATGCGTGGTGCGAGTTTCGCGACAGCAAAGACTTGGAGGTCGCGATATTCACCGGCACCGGTCGCGCGTTCTGCGCAGGTGAAGACATGAAAGAGTCCGTTGAAAAAGGCCGCGTCGGTGCCGCGCCCGAAGCGGCCAAGCGCGACAACCCCTACAACGACGGCACGCTCGACAAGCCGGTGATCGTCGCCATCAACGGCTTCGCCATGGGCGGCGGCTTCATGCTGACGGAGCGCGCGGATTTTCGTGTGGCGGTGCGCGGTGCGACGTTTGAGTCGTCGGAGGCCAAACGCTGGCTGCTCGGCGGGCACAGTCACGGTGTGGTCAACAATCTGCCGCATGTCATCGCCACAGAAATTGCGTTCGCATTTCGGTTTACCGCCGAACGCATGTATGAATTAGGCTACTTGAACCGCCTGGTGGATGCAGACCAGCTCATGCCCGCCGCGCGCGACATGGCCGACCATTTGTTGAGTCTTCCGCCGGCCTCGCGTGTCAACACGCTGCTGATGACGCGCGCCATGCGCGGGCGCGTGTCGGATGAACTCGAAGCCTATGCCGCGCAGTTGCATCAGCATGGCGCGCTGTCTGATCGTGTGGAATCACGCAAGGCTTTCGCGGAAAAACGCAAACCCAACTGGAAGGGCTGGGATAACCCCGGTGACCGGACGCGCACGCCGAAGTTTCGGGCGGGGAAATAGGTTCGAATTCGCCAGGTGAATAATGGAGCGTAAGCATGTATCAAACCATTTTGTGGGAAGTGCGCGAACACACGGGCATCTTGACCCTGAATCGGCCCGACCGGCTCAATGCACTCGACACGGTCATGCGTCAGGAGATTGCGGATGTGGTGCGCAAGGCTGAATACGATCCCGATGTGTGGACCATTATTCTCACCGGCACCGGGCGCGGCTTTTGTTCCGGCGCGGACTTGAAAGCGCGTGCCCAGGTGGAAGAGGGCGGCGGCAGCAGCAACAGCATTACGGTACAGCCGATGTTCGATGTGCAGTACTACTACCCCATCGCATTCGGCGAACTCTCCAAACCGGTGATCGCCGCGGTGAATGGTGTCACGCGCGGGGCGGGCAACAACATGGCGTTCGCGGCGGATTTTCGCATCGCCAGCGAGAAGGCCAATTTTGGCTGCAACTTTGTCGAGCGCGGGTTGATGGCCGAGGCCTCGGCGTACTATCTGCCGCGGCTGGTCGGCATGGCGAT
>JAYUAH010000374.1:0-4484 GCA_043741415.1 Betaproteobacteria bacterium | reverse complement strand
CGGCCCGAGTTCGAGTTGCTGTACGTACCAAGCGGAGGTCGTCGGCGAGTCGCCGGCAAACACCACCAGCGGAATGCTGCCGCGCGCGGCCGTGGTCAACGCGGTCATGATTTGCGTAAAGCCGGGGCCGCAGGTGACAGTGGCCACGCCCACCTTGCCGGTATGACGCGCATAGCCATCCGCCATGGCGCAGGCGCAGTGCTCGTGCCGCGCGTGCACCACGCGCACACCGTACTTCTGCTCCATGATCGCGCCCCAATACATGTTGGCGTCGCCCAACAATGCAAATAGCGTATCCACGCCTTCCGCGACGAAGGCCTGCGACAACACTTCGTATCCATTCAGCTCGCTCATGCGTTCCCCGTATCGTTTTTACCCATGATGCTGCGCGCGCCGTCGAGCAACGCGCGCCCCAGAATCTTCGTGCCGGACGCTGCGGGCGCTTGCTCCAGCACCGCTTCACTGCCCCCCGCACGGCGCTGCTCGATGACGCGCTCGATGTTAGCGGCGAACTCCGCCAACAGCGCGCGTGCCACATGCACGCCGCCCGCCGAAGCAAACATTTCCAGCGGGCCGGCAACCTCGAATCCGCCTTCCAGCGTCACCTCGGTGGTATCGCTGCCGCTTGCCGCCACCTCGAAGCGGGCACGCGCGCGCGACGCACCCTTTTGATCGATACCGCGCGCCTCGATCAGGCAGCGCTTCGCCGGATGATCATAGGTGAGCTTTGCTTCACCGCGGAACACCGCCACGGTCGGCCCGAACTTGAACGTGACCTTGCCGCGATGCGCACCCTCCGCAGTTAACTCGTTAAGCTCCGCGCCGGGTATGCATGCCGCGACCACCGCCGGCTCCGCTATCAGTGGCCACACCTCGTCCGGCGGCGCAGGAATTGAAAACTGCTCCTTCAAATTGATCACACCATCTCCTTGGTCATCTCAGAAACAGGCAGACCCCGCACGTATCCCCACCTGCTTGACGAGCTTAGCCCATTTTGCGGTTTCGCCACATAGTAGCGTGGTGTGCGGGAGTATCCAAATTTTTATTCTTCTGTGCTTGACCGGTCGGGTGTTTACCCAATACTTCGTTACAGTTTATGCGCTCAACTGCCGGTAAGTTTTTTTATCAGTCGACTATCGCACCGGACGCCTTGATCACCGGCTGCCACTGTGCGATGTCGGCCTTGTTCAACGCGGTGAATTCCGCAGGCGTGCGGTAGTTGGGCGGCATGCCGATTTTCAAATAGCGATCGCGCACATCGGGCCGAGCGAGCCCGCGTTTGATCTCGTCGGTGAGTCGCGCCACAATTTCTTTGGGCATGTTGCCGGGGCCGCACACGCCTTGCCACAGCACCGATTCGACTTCGGGGAAGCCGGCTTCGCGTGCCGTCGGCAGATTCGGCAATTCCGGCATCCTGGTAGGGCTCGTCGTCGCGAGCATCTTGAGTCGCGGTCCGATGTTGACCGTGGCGAACAGCGCGAACAGAAGCTGCGTCTCGCCCGCCGCCAGTTCGGGCACACCTGAGCCTTTGTACGGCACGTGCGTCATGCCCAGGCTCGCCGCCTGATTGAAACGCTCGGCGAGCAAATGCGAACTGCCGCCCACGCCGGGCGAGGCGTAATAAACTTTGCCGGCATTGGCCTTGGCCCAAGCGGCAAATTCCTTAAGTGAGTTCGGCGGTATTTGCGCGGGCACCGCAGCAATCAAATAGCTTTCGACAACCTGCGCAATCGCGGTGAAGTCCTTGATCGGATCGTACGGCGGCTGGCGCATGAGGAACGGGCCGGTCACGTGCGAACTGGTGCTGCACATGAACAGCGTGTAGCCGTCGGGCGCCGCCTTTGCCACGTCACGCGCGGCGACCACGCTGGCGAGTCCGGGCTTGTTTTCGACCACCACCGGCTGGCCGAACCCTTCGGACAGAAATTGCGCGACGATGCGTCCGGATACATCGACGCCGCTACCTGCGACGAAACCCACGACGAGGCGGATCGGGCGGTTGGGGAAAATTTGTCCTGAGCCTGTCGAAGGGGTTTGCGCCGATGCGCAAGTGCTCGTCGCCAAAGCGGCAAACACAATGAGGTGCATGATGCGTGTTCGCATTCTCTCCTCCCATAGCGCTGAAGCCAGCGCGCCGATAGATGCTACGCCCGGCCCGCACGTTCAGCAACGTTTGCCTAACGATGATGCACAAGCCCGCACAGCCTGGGATAATTCTGGCATACGATGAACTCGCCACCGGCGCGTGCGCCAACGTTTTACGACGAAGTGCGCGTGCACAAATCAACGCTGCTGGGCGAAGAAAACAAAGGCCGGCGCGTCGGCTCAATGAGCCTGAACCTCGACCGCGTCGGCGCCGCGCGCTATTTGATTTCAGTGCGGTGCGACGAAAACATCGTCAACTACATCAAGAAAACCCGCGACATGGGCGACTACTGCCCCGCGACTGACGAAGCCATCACGCAAATGCTCGGCACCTATGGCCAGTTGTTGAACGGCTCGCCGCACGCAGTGCGCAGCGGCCTATTTGCTCACAACCTGATGGGTACGTTCCAGTCAGGCATCAACCACGGCAGCGTACAGGTGATGCGCGATCAGGTCGCGCGGCGCGGATTGGGGATGCCGCGCAGCAGGGGCGGCTAAACTGAAGGCGGATCCTCGCGTAAAGCCCGCTCGGCGAATTGCGCATCGACGACATTTTCGTAAGCCCACTTTGTTTTGATTGCGCCCGCCGACAACATCGCATCGCGCAGCCATTCCAGACCCGCGCGCAACGGCAGCGGCGTCGTATTCCACAATCCCCGCGCCTTGTAATCGGCGCAGCATGCCGCCAGCGTGGGCTGCGGCACATCCGGAAAGTAACCGGCAATCGCTTGCGCAAGATCACGGCCGTCGTGCGCGGCGATCCATTTCTGCGTGCGATACATTGCCCGTGTCATGCACAGCACCGTATGCGGATCGCGCGCGATGAAATCCCGCGTGGTATTGAGTGTGGTGTACGCCGCCGGCCCCCGCGCCGACGCGGCATACCAAAGGTGTCCGACATCATCGAGCAGCGTACGCGCGAACGGTTCAAACACCTGAATCACATCGACGGCACCCGCGTGCAGTGCAGCGACGTTTTCCGGCATGGTAAGGCCCGGTGCGCGGCGAATGGTTGCAGGATCGATGCCCGCGAGCCGCAGGTCGTGCTGCAGGCAGTACCAGGGCGTAGGCACCTCGGTTACCGTGGCAAGCGTTTTGTCTTGCAGGTCGCTCATGCCGAATTGTGGATTAGGCTCGCGCCCGATCAGATAAAACGGATCACGGCAAACCACTTCGCAGAACGCAACCACGCCGCAATCCGGCGCCTCATCCAGTGCATGCAACAACCGCATCGGGCCGCCCCACGAGACCTGTCCCGTGCCGGAGATCACGGACTTTAGCGTTTGATCCGCGGCCACCGAAGGCTTGAGGATGACCTCGATATTTTCCGCGGCATAGGCACCCAGCGCGAACGCCGCGTAAAACGGCGCATAAAATACAGCGCGAAAATTCTCGATCAGCGTGACAGGCATGGCTCTTTACCGGCGGTTAGGAACGTTGGGGAAATTTACGTTACCGTGATCTTAACCCGAAGCCTTCGGCATCATGAAATGTGGCACGAAGTTAGGCGCGACGCGCGGATACAAATGAGGCGTAGACGTTGCGATCCGATCTGACAGTCCAGCACCACAAAACCACAACTGTCAAAGGGGATCGCAACTTTTACATATGAATTGAAAAACCGAACTTATTTCGCATCGTTGCCTTCAATCCTTCAACATCATTCTTCTCGTCATCAAAGTAGATGACATTCATGCCAAGGGCCTTCGGTGCGATCAAGTTATCTTGGTTGTTATCAATAAAGATGCTTTCGCCGGGCAATAAGCCGAGAAGACTCAAGGCGCGCACAAAGATGGCCGGCGTCTCTTTGCTGGAACCGACTTCAGATGAAACTACAATCGGGTTGAACATTGACTCCAGTTCTTGATATTTTCTCAGGTGATCAATCCTGTCTTTTTTATTGTCCGTGATGATCCCGACTGAATAGTTCGCCTTCAACGCGCCCGCAAGTAAAAGCATGTCGTCGTTCATCGGCGTACTGTCGAATGCATCGCGGAGCAGATCGCGGTTTATGTCGCAACCCAAGGCCTTGCACACGGCCGGCCACACTTCGGCGTGTGTAGTGCGTCCAAGGGTGAGATCATTGTTGTATTGCCTGAATGCATCGCGAATCAGTTCATAGCGAATCCCCATCCTCTCGCTCAAGTAGCGATTTGTGGTCAGCGAGCCAGTCTTGTCCGTGGTAAGGACGCCATCAAAGTCGAAGAAAACTGCCTTTATCACCATGGATTCCTCCGGTGTGCTGCTGGTGGGTTCGACGCCGGCAGCGGCGAGGCGCTCTCTGACATCTTTGTCGGCCATCGCCTTGACGATTTCGCGGTTGAGTACGGCGATGACCG
>JAYUAH010000373.1:0-4487 GCA_043741415.1 Betaproteobacteria bacterium | reverse complement strand
GATGGTGCCGCGCCGTTGTTGATGGCGACGTTGTCTTTTTCCTTCGTGCACACCTGTTTCGCCAAGGTTGATATGGTGTAAGAGCTAACCGGGCCGATAATCCGCAAGTGGGCTTTCACGCCCAGGCTATCCACGGTGCGCTGCAGGGCGGCGTAGCGTTCGAGCGGCTGATCGGCATAGTAAGCCTCGTCTAGCCAAACGACCAGAACATGACGATGCTTGTCGTTAGCATCGGTATAGCCCTCGAATGGAATCGGCCGGAGCGGTTCCGCACCGGGGACGACGTCGTCGTTGGCCCGCATCAGGCCGATTTTTTCCGCATCCCATGGCTGATAAGCGGCGGCGCCCAATGCCGAAACAACGGCGTAGCGTGTTTTGCGGCGGCTTTCCTGGTCTTCTGCATAAGGGCTGCCGAACACGGAGACGCCGAGGACAGTCAGGACGTCATCCTTTTCGACCTGATTTTTGATTTTCTCCGCAACGAAATCAATCTTGTGGCCTGCATCGCCATTGCGTTGCGCACGAGATTTTTCGACCGCCATGAAGGGGTCTTGCCACAGGCGCACGGTGATGTCTTGCAGACCGGCGAACTGGCGGCCGGTTGGATCGTCGCCTGCCGGGCGCGCGCTTTCCAGCGGCAGTTTGTTGACAACGACGCCCGCCACCAGCAGCAGGATGGCGACCAGGTTCCCGATGGGGAATGGACTTGCTTCCGGTTTTTCGGCGGCCATGGTGGGTTCTCCCTGCATACGACGTTGCGTACGGCAAACTAAAATCGGCAATCGTGTGTGCGTTCAGGGTGAATTTAGCGCGGGGGCCTTGCGCCCACTATTCTCCTTTTGAGGTAGGCCCTTCGGCTTATGACAAACTGCTTATCCGCCAGCCGCCGTTGGGCTGTTGTGCGAGGTGCGCGTGCGGGGATTGGCTGCGGTCAGGCTAAACTGCAACCGCAGGTTCAAACCCAGATGGCATATCGACCGCGACGGTCGATGCATGCAAAAATAGCGGCAGCGCAGCAGATGCTGCTCTTGCGTTAAATGCTAATATTTAAAATTATTTTTTTATAGATGATCCACCAAACGCCGCGCAGCCGTGTACGGCGGCCACGTTCAATTGCTCTTGATATTCGCCTCACGCACCACCTTGATCAGCCGTTCGCCATTCTCGCGCAGGAACACGGTAAATTCCTCGGGCGTATTGCCCACCGGAAATTGATTCAACTGCTCTAGCCGTGTTTTGACTTCCGGCGTTTGTATGGCGCGGGCAAACGCGGCGTGCAGGTGGCGTATCGCGGTTTGCGGGGTGGCTGCTGGCGCTACCACGCCAGCGAAGGTCTGCACATTCACTTGCGGAAAACCGAGTTCGGTGAAGGTCGGCACCGCGGGTATCGACGGCAAACGGTTGGCGCTCGTCGCAGCCAAGCCGCGTAGCCGGCCATCCTGCACGAACGGCACGGCGCCGGAGCCCGCCAGCAGCATGGGGATTTCACCGGCCACCAGCGCGGTCACTGCCGGCCCTGCGCCTTTGTAAGCGATATGCACCATGTTGAGTTTGAACGCTGCGCGAAACTGTTCCATCGCCAAATGCCCAGCGCTGCCGTCGCCCGGTGAACCGAAATTGAGTTTGCCGGGGTTGGCTTTGGCGTGATCGATGAGTTCCTGCACGGTCTTCGGCGGAAACGCAGCGGGCACGGCGAGGATCAACGGTGTTACTGAAATCAAGGTGACCGGCGCAAAATCTTTTAGCGCGTTGTAGCCCGCGTCGCGCACCAGCGTGGGGTTGATGATGAATGCCGGGTCCATCACACCCAGCGTGTAGCCGTCCGCCGCGGCGCTTTGCACCATGCGCGTGCCGATCAGCGTGCCGCCGCCAGCGCGGTTATCCACGATCAGCGATTGCCCTAGCAACTCGGTCGCCTTGCCCTGCACGATGCGCGTGGAGATATCGGAGCCGCCGCCCGCGGCGTAGGGGATGATGATGCGGATGGGCTTGGTCGGGAAGTTTGTCGAAGGGACCTGTGCGTGAGTGAACGTTGCCACGCACGCCAAGGCCGCAAAATTCAATAATTCATAAGTATTTGATTTTATTGAATTTTTCATATTTAACGGATTACATCATCGCGCCCGGTTTTTTTGCATAATCTTTAATCGCATCCGCCACCCAGCACGCCAGCATACCGATGGTTTCCGTTGGCGGATTTGCCGCATTCTGCGGGAACGCGCTGCCGCCGACCACGAACACGTTGTGTGCGTCCCACGATTGCAGATATTTGTTGACCACGCTGGTGGATGGATCGGTGCCCATCACCACGCCGCCGATGTTGTGCGTGCTTTGGTACGGCACGATGGTGTATTTAGTCGGCACCGCGTTGACGTTGATCTTCGACGGACCCATCGCCTTGGCGATTTCAGCGCACTTGTCGCGCATGAAGGCCGACATTTTTTGTTCGTTCTGATGCCAGTCGAACGTCATACGCAGCAGCGGCTGGCCGTTGGAATCGCGATAGGTCGGATCAAGATCGAGATAGTGCCCGCGATAACTTTGGCACGAGGCGTGATAGCTGATCGAGAACGAACGCCGATAGTATTGTGCGGTGGCTTTTTTCCACTCGGCGCCCCAGCGTGGCGTGCCCGACGGTACCAGCCTGGATTTAATCGGCGTGGCGCCGTTGTTTTGCATGGCGATATACGAGCCGCCGACAAAACCCAGGCCACCGTGATCGAAGTTATCACTGTTGAAATCGTCGATACAGGTGCCGATCATGCCGCCGCCGATGAACGGGTTGAATTCCTTGTCGTCGTAAAACACCGATACTTTGCCGCCGGTTTGATACGAGTAATTGCGGCCCACCACACCCGTGTTGCTCGAGGGATCGTACGGTTTGCCGATGCCCGAGAGCAGCATCAGCCGCGTGTTGTTAAAGGTGTAGGTGGCGAGCACCACGATGTCCGCGGGCTGCTCCACCATGCGCCCACGGGCGTCGATGTAGGTGACCCCGGTGGCGCGCTTGCCATCGGAATCTTTGTTGATTTTGATCACGTTCGATAACGGGCGCAGTTCGTAATTCGCGTGCTTGAGCAGCGCGGGAATCACCGTCGACAGCGGGCTCGCCTTCGCGCCCTGCGAGCAGGCATGCGTGCCGCAAAAACCGCCGCGCAGGCATTCGCCCAGATGCTGCTTGTACAGATTCACATACGGCTGCGTCATTGCCGCTGCCGGGTTTTGAAACGGTGTGTAACCCAGTGACGATGCGGCCTGGGCGAACATTTCGCCCATCGGCGTGCGTGTGGTTTGCGGATTGGGAAACTCGCGTGAGCGCGCGCCTTCAAACGGGTTGCCGCCGAGGTGTTTGACACCTTCGATATTGCCGGCCTTGCCGCCCACGCCGTAAATGTGTTCGAACTGATCGTAGTACGGCTCGAACTCATCATAGGTCGCGCCCCAATCCTGGCTGGTGCAGTCCTCGGGCAGAAAATCTTTGCCGTAACGCGCCGTGCTCTGGCTGCGCAACAAAAAATCGTCGGGCAAAAAACGCCGCGCGTGACAGCCCCAGTGTGCCGCTGTGCCACCGACGATTTCGCCCGGCTTGAACGAGCCCAGTTCGCGCATCGGCAAGGCGGTTTCGCTGCTCTGGTTGCGGAAGGTGATGGTCTCGCGCGACAAGTCCTGGAAGATGTCACTGTGACGGTCGTACTTCAATTCGTCGTGCACATAGGGCATGGCGAAATCGTGCTGCGGTTCGATCATGCGGCCGCGTTCGAGATTCACCACGGTGAGGCCGGCGTTGACCAATTCCATGGCGATGATGGAGCCCGAAACGCCCGTGCCGACGACGACCGCGTCTACCGCTTTGAGTTTGGTGATGGTCATGCTTATTTACCCTTTGCGTTTTGCTTGACGTATTTAACGTAGCCTTGCGCATCGAGCTTGGCTTGCCCCAGTTGGATGTCGAGTATGCTCACGGGCTCGGCGCGATACGGTTCGTCCTTGTCGATATGTGCCGCGTAATCGCTGCCGCCTACGCCCGGAAAGCCGATTAACTTCCAGCCCACTTTGTCTTTGTTGCCGCCGTACATGGGATCGGCAAAGTAGCCTTCCTCGGTGTTACGCCACAACAAATCAAAAAAGAGTTTGGCCGACACGTTGGACAATTCGATTTTGCCGCCTTCCAGCGCTTTCAGCACCTCGTCCTGCTGCTCGCCGTTGAGAAACTCGAAGTTCTTGCCGTATTGTGTGCTGCAATGTTGATGGGTGTCACGGATGCCCGCGCGATAAATTTCCTGCGGCGTCAGGCGCGATTGAAAGCCTTGCTGCGGCGTGCCGTCGAGCCACGGCCCCTGCCGATAGTTGCGCCCATGCGTGCCCCACACGCTGACCAATTGCTGATCGATGTAGAAGGTGACGTCGGCTTCTTTCGCGCCCGGGCCCAGTTCATCGGCAGGGATCAGCCGTGAAACCGCGGCATCGAGAAAACGTATTTCAGGCAG
>JAYUAH010000372.1:0-10412 GCA_043741415.1 Betaproteobacteria bacterium | reverse complement strand
TACATTGCTGAAATCGGACGCATACTGGGCATGTAACGCCGGTGCCGCCCGCGACCCCGTAATTCAGCTTTGGCATCGCGGGCGCGCATTTAGTTGTCGTCGCTGTCGCGCCCCCGCCTAGGCCCACGCGGCAGACCGACCACGGTACCTTCGCGCCGCAGATCCGCACCGCCGAATTGTTTGTCGCTGCGTAGATCGATGACGATACCCTGCACCGAGCCGATGGTCGCGGTGCAGCCGTTTGTGCCTGCCACGCCAAGTCCCAAGTGTCCGAGGGTGCGCAGCGCGTCTTGCGTGGCGACGGGGATCGGCGGTAGCATGAACGCTTGGCCACTTTCACATGAAATCGCGCCGAGCGCACTCGTCACCGATAGCCGCGGCGCGTCGATCGCCTGCTGAATCGTCATGCGGTGGTCGATCAGGTTCAGCGTGACGTTGAGCACCGAGTTAATAATGGTGGAGCCGCCCGGCGAGCCGTAGGCGGCAATGGGTTCACCGTGTTTGAACAACAGGCTGGGTGACATGCTCGAGCGCGGCCGCTTGTTGCCGGCGACGTCGTTGGCGCCCGGGTTGCCGGTGGCCGGGTTGAACGTCGGCGTGAAGTTGAAGTCGGTCAATTCATTGTTGAGCAAAAAACCGTAGCCGGGCACGGTGATGCCGGTGCCCCAGGTTTGCTCGATGGTGGACGTCCAGCTCACCACATTGCCCCACTTGTCGACCACCGAAAAGTGCGTGGTGTGCACGCCTTTTTCTTCCTCGAACGGGATAGCAGCAATGCGAATTTCGGTGTCGAGGCCGGCCACGTCGAACGGCAGCGGATTGCCGGCGGCCGGGGTTGCCATGCGCGAGCTCAGGTTGATCAACGCCGAACGCGACGCGACGTACACCGGATCGTGCAAGCCTTTTTTCGGCACGTGCACGAAATCCTCATCGCCCATCCACACCGCGCGGTCGGCGAAGGTGAGACGCATCGCCTCGATCATCGCGTGCGTAGTCTTGGCGGTACCGAAGCCGAAACCCTGGGCGCTGTCGCCCAACGGAAAGCGTTCGAGTTCTTTCAACATTTGCCCCACCGACAGGCCGCCCGAGGACGGCGGCGACATCGAGGCGAGTTGGTAGCCGCGATAGTTGACCATGATCGGCGTGCGGATCACCGTGTCATAGTTTGTGAGGTCGGCCAGCGTCATACGACCCAGACCTTCGACGACCACCGGCGAGCGGCTGCGTTGCGTTGCAGCGACGATGGCGCGCGCAATATCACCCTTGTAGAAGACATCGATGCCGTCGTACGCGATCAGGCGGAACGTTGCCGCCAGGTCCTTGCGCACCAGCAGGTCGCCTTCCTTGAGGGGTACGCCGCCCGGACGGAATATTGCACTCGTTTCCGGTTGCAGCGACGTAATGCCGCCGTCATTGAGTATGTTGGCGGCGAGGAAGCGATTGACGTGGAAGCCGTTGTCGGCGACGTCGATGGCCGAGCGCATTGCTTCGCCGAGCGAGAGGGTGCCGTATTTGTTGAGTGCGGTGTCGATGACTTTCAGCGTGCCCGGCACGCCCACCGCGATGCCGCTGGTCGACGCGAGTCCGAACAGATTCGCCGCCGCTACGCCGCTGAACAGGAACATCGACGGGCTGACGGTTGCCGGCGCTTTCTCGCGGCCGTCGATGGCGAACGTCTTATTGTGCTTCGCCAGGTGGATCATCATAAAACCGCCGCCGCCGATACCGGAAAATTGCGGTTCGACCACATTCAGCATGAATTGAATGGCCACGGCAGCGTCGATGGCGTTGCCGCCACGCTCCAGTACCCGGGCACCTGCTTCCGCGGCGAGCGGGTGTGACACCGCGACCACCCCTTTGCGAAATCCCGGCCCCGCCGTGGAGAGCGGACTGCGCTTTGCCCCTCGCGACCGCGTGTCGCTGGCGTCGTCGTCTCGAGCATCCGGGCGATCGTCGGCATACAACGGCAACGCAAACGCAACGCAAAACATCAGCGCGGCCCACCGACGCGCAACGGGCCAGGCGAACGATGCGAACAATGGGAATTGACTCGTCATGGTAATTGCCTCCTTATGCTGTTGGGTTCTTGAGCATCTGGGACAACGTGACCGCAACTTATCTCGACGGCAACGTGTGCCCAGTTCGGATTGAAGCGTTTTCCTTGACTGCAACCACGTTGCATCATAGCTGTCGAGTCACACCGGCCCCCAATCCGGCTACCGCCAGCGTGTCTCGATTAATGGCAGTCGCAACTCGTCCGCAAGTGATCGGGGTCGCAATAATGCGCCGATTGCTGCGGCAACCAATCCGCTAAATTCTGCTCGTTTTCCACGGCGTTGTCACCCGTCCCACAGAAACGCAAGCCGGGGGTAAAGTCCCTATCCAGCCGCATCGACAAACACCGCGGCGCGATGCGATTCGGGCAGGAACGCATAGACTTTGTTGCGCTTAGGGTCGAATGCTATGGTGTGCGCGCCCACTTCCGTCGGCACCACCTGATCGCGGGTCATCGTGACGATATCAATGACATCGATGACCCCCGGATCACCGATGGCCACGTAAAGACGATTGGATTGCGAATTGAGGAAGACGACGTCCGGGGCACCGCTGAGTGCGACATCACCGAGCACACGCCCCGAGTCGGCGTCTAAAGCAAACAGAACGCCGGCATCGCAGGCGCACAGCAATCGCCCCGTGGCCGAGTCCAGGCCCAGGCCGTGGGGCCCTGCCGCGGGAACCTCATACGCTTTTGAAATCCGGGTCGGATCACGCGCATCGATCGCGATGATGAGCGCTGGAGACGCAATATTGACGAAGAAAATCTCGCGCACCGCGTCGTAGATTGCCCAGCGCGTGCGGCCGGGGGCTTTGATTTCCGCGATCCGTTGCCGGCGTGCGATGTCCACCACCGTTACCGTGTGTGAATTCGCTATCGAGGGGTCGCCGACATTGGCGGCGATCAGCGTGCCGCGAAAGGGGTCAAACGCGAGCCCGTTTGGCTTCACGCCCACAGCTATCTTGAAGGCATCCTGTTCGGCGCCGGGTGCAAACACTGAGACTGTGTTTTCACCGCGATTCGAGGTAAAGACCAGCCCGCGCGCTTCGGAGACGAGCGCGCCCGCGACTGCCTTGAGTCTCGGCACGGATTCAAGGTAGCGGTCGTTGACGCAGTCGATCACGTCGATTGCATCGTTGCCGGTATGCGCGACGTAGAGACGATTAGATGGCGAATGAATGTCGGCATGGTCGAAACCACCCGCGCCGCGGTGTTGCGGCAGATCGATGCAAGTTATTTTCTTCATGGCAGTCACCTTTTTGGCGTGTTGAAACGATGGCGATTGTGGCGCGTGGCTATGACCTCAATTGCTATCGCAAGACGTTTCGGATATGCGGCCTCTACTGGAATCTACCGACAGTTCGATACGAAGCAACCCCGCAGCGCTGGCAATACACAATGTAGGTTTGACGGGTGACACACCCGGAACTGCCTGGTAGGACACCCACAATGCACGCGCATCCAGAATAGGTGCAGGCGGTGAGAGCGAGATCGGCGTAGCCTTAGACTCGTCAGGTTTTAGAGTCCATAGCGATGCGGTCGAGGCCGTCACGCCAAATAGCGTGCCATCGGCCGCGAACGCAAGACCGGTAAATCCGACATCCCAGTTTTCTTTGGTTTGCAGCGTGATGTCGATGCGCGTGACGTTGAAACTATCGGGGTCGATGCGCCACAACATCGGTACTATATTGCTGCTAATCCATGCCGCGCCGGAACGATCGAGCACCATATCGGGCACGCCCAGAAACCCTGCGACATTCCATCCGGGTAACACGATTTTTTGAATCAAGCGCTTATCCGTGGTGCTATAAATGTGTACGTGATCGTGCCCCAGCACCCAATATCTGCCGCGCTGTATATCCGGCCGAATACGATAGGGATCGGCATGATCGCCACGTCGACTGCTCTGCGCGATCAGCGATTTGTCGCGTTCCGGACTTGCATTATTGCCGGTGACCGGCGCTACGTTATTGCCACATCCGGTCGCCGCTGCGGCGAGAATAATTTGGGCACCGATACTCGCTAGCCTTGCCCTGCCAGCAATCCGTGATGGATCAACATTGCCGTTCATGTCAGACACTCCTTTGAGAGCGTGCGAACCCCTTTGAGGAACGAGTCTGGCGAACAGGTACCAACCCACTTGAATGGCACACAGCCATAGCGCTGCGCCGAGCGGCGATGCACTGCGGTGAGCGTGTTTCAAGGGTTGGGATCGATACATTTCGCCACCACACGCCGTACCCCGAGGGGGACGATGCAGAACTTGGGCGAAATGCCTGGGAGAAACCAGCGTAAGGCGCACCGGGTATCTGCGTTAACCAGATGAATGAAGACATTATAACTATAATGTAGTAATGTCAACAATAATTATGTGGGGCCTGTAATTTCCTGAATCACGAGGCGTTCCTCGGCGGTCTTCGATCTTTCGGTAAATTATGTAAGTATTTGATTTTAAACAATTTTATGAATAAATTCATCACCTTGCTCATCAGCCTGCCGACGGGCAACTCGACGCTGCGCATGCGCGTGTGGCGAGCGCTGAAAAACACCGGTGGCGGTGTGTTGCGTGACGGCGTTTATGTTTTTCCGCTGGAGGCGGCCCTGGGCTCGGTGTTGGCCGATGTGGAGGCGGAGATTAAGGCCGCCGGCGGGTTTGCCATGACCGTGGAGCTGAGTGTAAAGACGCCTGAACAACTTGAGCAGGTGCGCAAGCTATTTGACCGCACTCGGCAATACGGCGCATTGGTAGCGAGCGCCCGTGCTGCAATGACCACGTTGAAACGGCTGGGAAAACGCAAAGCAGATACGTTGGTTCTGCGCCTGCGCCGGTCATTGGATGAGGTGGTTAAAATTGATTACTACGCCGGCCAGGCACAGGTTCAGGCCAGGGATGCGATCTTAACTCTGGAGCGCGAGGCACAACGGTTGTTTGCGGCGGGTGAGCCGCATGCCGCCAAGCGCAGCATTCGCCGGCTTGACGTGGGTAAGTACCGCAATCGTAGCTGGGCTACCCGTAGCGATCTCTGGGTAGATCGTATCGCCTGTGTTTGGCTGATCAAGCGTTTCATCGACAAGAATGCCCAGTTCGTTTGGATCGATCGTCCGCGCGATCGTCCCAAGGGCTCTATCGGTTTCGACTTTGACGGCGCTGAGTTCACGCACGTCGAAAACCGCGTCACCTTCGAGGTGTTGCTGACGAGCTTTGGGCTGAATGGCGACCCGGCGCTCGCAGCGCTGGGTCAAGCGGTTCATGTTCTCGATATTGGCGGCATTCCAGTTGACGACGCGAAGGGACTCGAAACGATACTCAGGGGAATCAAGGGTAAGGCGCACGATGACAGCGAGTTCGCAACAGAGGCGTCCCGGGTGCTCGATTATTTTTATTCGGCGCATGCAGTAAAGTAAAGCAGGCGCACAAAAAAACGGGCGCTCCCTCTTGCGAAGGAGCGCCCGGAGGACACAGCGTAGGGGAGGAGGCTACGCCGATACCTGCTCTAGCCGGTCATGTTGCGACCGTATGATCGTTGCTTTACAGGTGATACGCGGTCTCACCGTGCGAGTTGATGTCGAGGCCTTCACGTTCTTCCTCTTCACTCACACGCAAGCCTACGATGATGTCGGCGATCTTGAAGGCGATGAAGGCGACTACCGCCGTCCACACCACCGTCACACCGACTGCTTTCGCCTGCACAATCACTTGCTCGAGGATGTGGTAATCGGCAATCGAAGTGACTTTGCCCGTTACCCAATCCGACACAAAGCCCGGCCCGCCGAGCGAAGGCGCGCAGAACACGCCGGTGAGCAGCGCGCCGAGTATCCCGCCGACGGCATGCACGCCGAAGACATCGAGCGAGTCATCCGCTTTCAGCATTTTCTTCAGGCCGTTGACACCCCACAGGCAGATCAAACCGGCCAATGCGCCGATGACGAACGCGCCCGGTATACCGACGTTGCCGGCGGCCGGCGTTATCGCTACCAGGCCAGCTACCGCACCAGAGGCTGCGCCTAGCATCGAGGGCTTGCCTTTGAACATCCACTCTGCAAAGGTCCAGGTCAGTACGGCGCAAGCGGTGGCGAGAAAGGTGTTGATGAACGCCAGCGCAGCGGTATTGTTGGCTTCGAGTGCGGAGCCGGCGTTGAAGCCGAACCAGCCCACCCACAGCAGTGCGGCGCCGACCATGGTCATGGTCAGATTGTGCGGCGTCATGGCTTCTCGACCGAAACCCAGGCGCTTGCCTACGAGACACGCGCCGACCAAGCCCGCGACACCGGCGTTGATGTGCACCACCGTGCCACCAGCGAAATCCAGCGCGCCCCATTGCCACAGCAATCCGGCGGTGCTGTTCAGCTTATCGACGAGTTTGGCGTCGGTGTAAGCATCCGCACCCGGCCAGAACCACACCATGTGCGCAATCGGCAGGTAGGCAAAGGTGAACCAGATGGTGACAAAAATCAGCACCGCGGAGAACTTGATGCGTTCAGCAAACGCACCCAGAATCAGGCAGCAGGTGATCGCTGCAAAGGTTGCCTGGAACGCCACGAACACCAGTTCCGGCAATACCACGCCTTTGCTGAAGGTGGCTGCCGTCGCGAACTCGCCTTTGGCCGCGTCAAACGCGCCGCCTAGGAATAGTCGATCGAAGCCGCCGATGAACGCGTTGCCCTCGGTGAAGGCGAGGCTGTAGCCGTAAATGCACCACAGCACCGTAATCAGCGAGAACACCACGAACACCTGCATCAGCACCGACAACATGTTCTTTGCGCGCACCATGCCACCGTAGAACAGCGCCAGCGCCGGTATGCTCATCATCAGCACCAGCGCGGTGGAGGTGAGCATCCAGGCGACGTCGCCTTTGTTGGGCGTGGGCTTGGCCACAGCGGGCGCGGCTGCGGCCGGTGCGGGTGTTGCAGCAGCCGCGGGTGCTGCGGGTGCAGCGGCCGGTGCAGCAGCAGGTGCGGCTGCGGCGGCAGGCTCCGCTGCTTTTTCCGCGGCCTTATCCTGGGCGTGCGCCATAAAGCTGGTGCATACCAGCATGGCCAGCGTCGATAGAATGATGCTCAGACGTTTCATGTGTTTCCCCTTATTCTTTTTTAAAGCGCGTCCGCGCCGGTTTCACCGGTACGAATGCGGATCGCTTGTTCGAGTTCGCAGACAAAAATTTTGCCGTCGCCGATCTTGCCGGTATTTGCGGCTTTTTCGATGGCCTCGATCACCGAGTCGAGCATGTCGCTCTTGATCGCAGCCTCGATTTTTACTTTGGGCAGAAAATCGACTACGTACTCCGCACCGCGATACAGCTCGGTGTGTCCTTTTTGTCGTCCGAACCCTTTGACCTCAGTAACGGTGACACCGCTCACGCCAATGGCAGAGAGCGCTTCGCGTACTTCGTCGAGCTTGAACGGTTTAATAATAGCAGTGACGAGTTTCATAGTGCCTCCTTGTGTGCTCGATCAGAATATTTTCCGGATGCGGTTTGCGCCTGTACTTTTGATGACCACGCCCTCTTCAACATGATGTTCCTTCCGTGATGAGTAATCGCTACGATTAATACCTATTGCACATACCGTACCAGTTGTAAAAAATTGAATAAAAACAAATAGTTAGCTTATGCCTCGCCAACTGAATTGCACAATATCGGTGCGTTGATTATCGATTTAGCACTAATACGGTGCGCCATTTGACGGCTGATACGTGCAAGTGAGGCAGCACTAACAGCATAAAAATTTCTAGATGCATCGAATCGGTGCGGCTCGGTATTTGCGCCGTTGGTTCTTTGCAACAGAATGGAAATAATCTTTTTAAAAGGTGAATTAAGCACCAATTTTTTTCTTAGCGCGACGTACACATAACAAAATTCTGGCGCAGGCTTCAAGCAGGCGCGAGTCTTGCTTAGGACTTAGTGTTGTTTTCATTCACGAATCGTAAATTAACAAGAGGATCACCATGCGTAAATTCGCTCTCTGTGCTGCCGTAGCTGGCGCTTTGGCTGCACCTGCCACCTACGCGCAAACGCCCGCACCGGCGGCGCCCGCGCCAGCAGCACCTGCTGAACCTGCTTCGCCCCTGAGCTTTAACGTGGGCGTTACTTCCAACTACATTTTTCGCGGCGTGAGCCAAACGCACGGCAAGCCGGCCGTCCAGGGCGGCATCGACTATTTGCATGGCAGCGGCTTGTATATCGGCGCGTGGGCGTCCTCGATCACCTGGGTCAAGGACTTTACCGGCAAGGGTCGGCTCGAAGTCGACGTTTACGGCGGCTACAAAAATTCTTTCGGCGGCGGCGACTGGAACTACGACGTGGGCTACATCACGTATAACTATCCGGGCAAGGGCAGTTCCATCCCGACGGTGTTGGCGAATCCGAATACGCAAGAGCTGTATGGTGCGCTCGGCTACAAATGGCTGACCGCGAAGTACTCCTACGCCACGTCCAGCCATTTCATCGGCTGGTATGGCGGCGCCAATCTGGACCAGAAAACACGCGGCTCGAACTATCTGGAACTCAATGGCAACTACGATGCGGGCAACGGCTGGACGTTGATCGGCCACTTCGGCCACCAGATCGTCAGGAACTCGGTGATCACCGTTGGTGGTGTGAAATCTGCGTCGTATAACGATTGGAAAATTGGCGTGAGCAAGGACATCGGCTACGGCACCATTACCGCAGCTTATTCCGACACCGATACCCGCGGCTCGTGCACGCCGATTGGCGGCACCAATCCCTACTGCTGGGGCAACAGCGGCTTTATTCCCGGTGTAGGCCCGACGGCCGGTGGTAAGGACGTGAGCAAAGCCGCATTCGTGCTGTCTTATCTCAAAACGTTCTAACCGAAGGTGCTTCGAAAAAAGCCGCCTTCGGGCGGCTTTTTTTTAGTGCGGCACCGCTACAGCGGCGCGGATGCTCACCCTGCGCACGAAACCCGGTCGCAGTTTGTTAGACTACCCGCATCACGGCCCTAAGGGATTCCCATGGATAACCAAGTGCTCGACGGAATAACAAATAAAATCAAAGAGTTACTGGCAAACACACCCGCAGCGGATTTACAGAAAAACCTGCGCGCGCTATTGCAGGCAAACTTTGCAAAACTGGATCTCGTAACGCGTGAAGAGTTTGACGTGCAGCGCGACGTGCTGACGCGTGCGCGCGAAAAAATCACCGCATTGGAAGCAAGACTGGTCGAACTCGAACGCGCGCAGCGACCGGGATAATCGCGCGTCATGTCGCTCGCCGTTCTGTACAGCCGCGCGCTCGCGGGCGTGGCCGCGCCGCCGGTGACTGTGGAGGCGCATCTGGCCAATGGCCTGCCGAGTTTCACCATCGTGGGCTTGCCCGAAACCGAAGTCAAAGAATCGAAAGACCGCGTACGTGCAGCGCTGCAGAATGCGCGCTTTGAATTTCCGATGCGGCGCATCACGGTGAATCTCGCGCCGGCCGATTTGCCCAAGGAATCCGGCCGCTTTGATTTGCCGATTGCGCTGGGCATACTTGCGGCGTCGGGGCAGATCCCCGGCGACAAATTGCACGAATACGAATTCGCCGGCGAGCTTGCGTTGACTGGCGCGCTGCGTCCGGTGCGCGGCGCGCTGGCGATGACACTCGGTGCGCTGAATGATGGCCGCAGTTTCATGTTGCCGGTTGAAAATGCGGCGGAAGCCGCGCTCGTCGAAAACGCCACCGTTTATGCCGCGCCTTCGTTGCTGGCCGTGTGTGCGCATTTGTGCGGCCAGGAGAAATTTTCACCCTACCGTGCCGAACCCGTTACCATAGCAGAAAGCTACGCCGACCTGCTGGATGTCAAAGGCCAAGCCCACGCGAAACGCGCACTCGAAATTGCCGCCGCCGGCGGCCACAGTCTATTGATGGTGGGGCCGCCCGGCACTGGCAAGACTATGCTGGCCTCGCGCCTGCCAGGCATTTTGCCGCCGATGACGCAGCAAGAGGCCTTGGAATCGGCCACCATGCAATCATTAGGCACGGCAGGCTTCGACGTTAAAAAATGGAAGCAGCGTCCATACCGCGCGCCTCATCACACCGCGTCTGCCGTGGCACTGGTGGGCGGCGGTAGCAATCCGCGTCCCGGTGAAATTTCGATGGCGATGCATGGGGTGCTTTTTCTTGATGAACTGCCCGAGTTTGAACGCAGAGTTTTAGAGGTGCTGCGCGAACCGCTGGAGTCCGGACGCATCATCGTTTCGCGTGCGGCGCGACAGGTCGAATTTTTTGCCCGTTTTCAACTTGTAGCCGCCCAAAATCCGTGTCCGTGCGGCTACTTGGGACATCCTGGCGGGAAATGCCGATGTACGCCCGACCAAGTGGCGCGTTATCGCTCGCGAATTTCCGGGCCTCTGCTGGAC
>JAYUAH010000371.1:0-10425 GCA_043741415.1 Betaproteobacteria bacterium | reverse complement strand
GTCCAGTAAGATCATTGCTGCAGCAACCTTTCGATTAACTTTGCTGAATCAGGGAGGCATCATGAGCAGATCGTTGAGAACCCTTATGCTTGCGTTTTGCGTCGTCGGTTCTGCGGCTGTGCACGAGTCGATCGCCGCGGCGGACACTTTTATGCTGATCCCGGGAATTCCAGGCGATTCTGTGGATGCGCGGCACCCAGGCTGATTGAAGTGGTGGGACTCACGCAAACGTTGACGCAGGTGAGAAGAACCCCCCAATGTTCGGTGCTTGTGGCCAAGCGCCTTGATAACGCGGGTCCATTGTTGTGGGTAGCAGCCGTCGGCGGGCAGGTGTTCGCAGAAGTAAAAATTGACGTTACAAAACCGGGTGACAAGCAGCCCGTGTTTTATCAAATCAAGCTACTCAACGCGCGCGTCACGGGCATCTCCACGAGCGCGTCGGCAAGCAGCGATGATTTGCGCGAAGTCGTTACCCTGGGTGCGGATACGGTTGAACTGCATTTCTTTCCGCAACGGCCGGATGGCGGCCCGGGCACCCCGGTCACGTCAAGTTTCGCTTGCTGAGGTGTGCCGGCGGTCTCGTGTAGAGGGAGCAGGCACTGAGCCACCCAAGTCAACGAGATAAACGAGAAGCACCTGTCTTCGCCCGGTCTTGCGCAGGGCGTCGTTTTTTGAGCCGCCGCTTTACCGCCGGAAAATGCTACACTGCGCGCCGTTTGAACCAAAGATCAGGATGTTTATGCAATGGCCGATAAAAAGCACGTCAAATTTCCGGGAAGGCTGGTCTTTGTAGGATTCGGCTCCGTCGGACAAGGCACGCTGCCGCTGCTGTTGCGTCACATTGATATACCGCTGGAACGCATCACCATACTCACCGGTGATGAGCGTGGTAAGGCAGAGGCCGAACATTTCGGCATCAAGTTTATCGTGCAGCCGCTCACGCGTGACAATTACCGCGCGCTGCTCGACCCGATGCTCGACAAGGGTGATTTTTTGCTCAACCTGTCGGTGGATGTATCGAGCGTTGCGCTGATTGAGTTTTGCTACGAAAAAGGCGCGATGTATCTCGATACTTGCATCGAGCCTTGGCTCGGCGGGTATACCGACCCCACGGTTTCTGCGTCGCATCGGTCTAACTACGGTTTGCGCGAAGACGTGCTCGCGTTGCGCGCGAAATATCCGAACGGCGGGCCGACGGTGATTCCGACGCACGGTGCCAACCCGGGATTGATTTCGCATTGGGTGAAGCAGGGCCTGATCAATATCGCGCGCGATTTGCATCGCAAGACCGACATTCCCAAATCGCGCGCGCAGTGGGCGCAGTTGGCGATGAAGCTCGGCGTGAAAGTGATTCACTGCGCCGAGCGCGACACGCAAACGGCCAGTCCCGGCAAACAGCGTTTTGAATTCGTCAACACCTGGTCGGTCGATGGCTTTGTCGGCGAAGGCTCGCAGCCGTGTGAGTTGGGTTGGGGCACGCACGAACGCCATTTTCCGCTCGACGGCCAGCGCCACGAGTACGGCTGCGACTCGGCAATTTTTCTCACACGGCCGGGTGCCTCGGTGCGCGTGCGCTCGTGGACGCCATCGGAAGGCAATTACCATGGCTTTCTGATTACGCATGGCGAAGCGGTTTCGATCGCGGATTATTTTACCGTGCGCGAAAAAGACAACGTGGTGTACCGGCCGACTTGTCACTACGCCTATCACCCGTGCGACAACACGGTGTCTTCAATCCATGAACTGGCGGGCAAAAATTGGGAGCTGCCGGAGAAAAAACGCATCCTGATGGACGAAATCATCGACGGCACCGACGAACTTGGCGCGTTGTTGATGGGGCACGCACGCGGCGCCTATTGGTACGGTTCGCGGGTGAACGTACACGAAGCGCGCAAACTGGCGCCATACAATAATGCCACCAGCATTCAGGTCGCGGCGGGCGTCATGGGCGGCGTGGTGTGGGCGATGGAAAATCCGCGCGCAGGCATCATCGATCCGGATGATCTGAATTTTCAGCGCGTACTGGAAGTGGCTAACCCGTATCTGGGTGAAGTGCGCGGCGTTTACACCGAGTGGAGTCCGCTGCGGGGCCGCCATCATCCGTTTCCGGAGGATGTGGATGAATCCGATCCGTGGCAGTTCAAGAATTTTCGGGTGACCTGATTACCCCGGTGGTTGCACACGCATACGACTCGGGCGACCCGTCGCCGTGGGTCACGCGCTGGGCGCCTTTGGTGCGAGCAGGCGGCACGGTGCTCGATGTGGCCTGCGGCGGCGGACGGCATGCGAGGTTTTTCGCGGCACGTGGGCATGCGGTGGCGGCGGTGGATCGCGATGCGTCGGCGCTGGATGCTTTGCAAGGTATGGCTAACATTGCGGTGACCTGTGCCGACATCGAAGGCGGGCCGTGGCCGTACGCCGGACGCACCTTCGACGCGGTAGTGGTGACGAACTATTTGCATCGTCCGCTGTTTCCACAGTTACTAACCGCACTGGCGCCCGGCGCGGTGCTGATGTACGAAACTTTTGCGCTGGGCAATGAGCGCTATGGCCGGCCGTCCAACCCCGAGTTTTTGCTCATGCCGGGTGAGTTGCTCGACGTGGTGCGCGCACACATGCGCGTGATGGCGTATGAAGATGTGATGGTTGACGCGCCGAAACCCGCGTGCGTGCAGCGTATCTGCGCGCTGCGTGCAACCAACTCGGTTTAGTTCTGTCACAAGCCCAAGCTGCGTGGTATCCGGCGCCGACATTCTTCGGCTACAATAGCGTATTAGGCGGCAGACTTATAAAAAATACATGAAAATCAAAGAGATGGCAACCAGAGAGATGGTAGCCGTAGGGTTAAGCCGATGCTGACGTTAAGGGGCAGCGTGGTGGCGATTGTCACGCCCATGCTGGAGGATGGTGCGCTCGATGTGGAAGGCTTTCGCAAGTTGCTGGATTGGCATATCGCCGAAGGTACTGACGGCATCGTTGTTGTGGGCACCACCGGCGAGTCGCCGACGGTGAATAACGACGAACACTGGCTGCTGATCAAAACAGCGGTCGAGCATGTTGCCAAGCGCGTGCCGGTGGTGGCCGGCACGGGTGCGAATTCCACGCGCGAGGCGATTGCGCATTCTGTTTACGCCAAAAAAATCGGCGCCGATTACAGCTTGTCGGTGGTGCCGTATTACAACAGGCCCACGCAGGACGGCTTGTATCTGCACTTCAAGGCCATTGCCGAAGCAGCGGATATTCCGCAAATTCTCTACAACGTGCCGGGCCGCACGGTGGCCGATATGCAAAACGATACCGTGCTGCGTCTCGCGCAAATTCCGAATATCGTGGGCATCAAGGACGCAACCGCGAATCTCGAGCGCGGCATGGATTTGATCCGCCGCAAGCCGCAAGATTTTCTGGTGTTCAGCGGCGACGACGCCACCGGGTTGCCCTTAATGCTGCTCGGCGGTCACGGCATTATTTCGGTGACCGCGAATGTTGCCGCCAAGCTCATGCACGAGATGTGTGCGGCAGCGCTGGCGGGCAACATCGCCAAGGCGCGCGAGTTGAATGACCGCTTGCTGGGCTTGCATCGACATCTGTTCTGCGAAGCCAATCCGATACCCGTGAAGTGGGCCGTGCAACAAATGGGGTTGATCAAAGGCGGCATTCGTTTACCGCTGACCGCGCTGTCGCCGGCGTGTTACGACGTGGTGCGTGACGCGATGCGCCAGGCCGGCATTGCGGGCTAAGGCGCTGCCGATGTTTTTGTATCGCGATATTAGCGACAAGCGAATGAGGTTTTAGATGCGATATTCCCGGATGCTTAAAGTACTGAGCTGCATTGCAGCCGCAGTGATATTAAGCGCTTGCAGCACGTTTGATTTTGACATTCCGAGTAAGAAAGTCGAGTACAAGTCCGCGGGCAAACTGCCGTCGCTGGACGTGCCGCCGGATCTTACGCGCCCCTCCGCCGATGATCGCTATGTGGTGCCGGATGGCCGCAAGGGCACCACAACGTTTTCTACCTATAGCCTGGAGCGCGAATTGCGTCCGCAAGGCGCCGGCGGCGTGTTGCCCGAACAGAGCGATGCTCGCGTTGAGCGCGCAGGCACGCAGCGCTGGCTGGTGGTCAAGGGCGATCCGGATCAAACTTGGCCGGTGGTGAAAGATTTCTGGCAGGAAGCCGGTTTTCTCGTCAATGTTGAAGCGCCTGAAACCGGGGTGATGGAAACCGATTGGAACGAAACCCGCGCCAAAGTGCCCGACGGATTTATTCGCGGTCTGCTGAGCCGTGCACTCGATTCGTTTTACTCGACGCCGGAGCGCGACAAATACCGCACCCGTCTGGAGCGCGGCACGCAGACGGGAACGACCGAGATTTACATCAGCCATCGCGGCATGCAAGAGGTCTACATCACCGAGGGCAAGGATCAAACGCGCTGGCAGCCGCGCAAAGCCGACCCTGATCTCGAAGCGGAAATGCTGCGCCGCCTGATGTTGCGATTTGGCATACAGGAAGCACGCGCGAAGCAGCAGATTACCGCGGCCGCCGAGGCGCCCCGCGCCGCCTTGGCCAGTCAAAGCGGCGGCATCCTGACGGTGAACGAACCCTTCGACCGCGCGTGGCGGCGTGTAGGGTTGGCGCTGGATCGCGTCGGCTTCACCGTGGAAGATCGTGATCGCTCGAAGGGCATCTACTTCGTGCGTTATATCGATCCGGACACCGACGTGCAGAGCAAAAAAGAAGATTTGGGCATTATTGGCCGCACGCTGGGTGCACTGAAATTCTGGGGCAACTCGCCGGCGAAGAAAAACGAGCAATATCAGATCGCAGTGCTCGACATGAAGGACACCGCCCAGGTTAATGTCATGTCCAAGGAAGGTAAGCAAGAGCAGTCTGCTACCGCAACGCGCATACTGACGCTGTTGTATGACCAGCTCAAATGAGTGAGTCGTAAGGTGCCCGGCGTGAGGCGCGAATCCACGGTTGTTAGCGTCACCGTTGTTGCGCCTCCTCCACCGCTCACGGCGCGCGGACTGTAAGTGCGTTTCGCGTCACTGGGCAGCGGCAGCGACGGCAACGGGCTGGTGGTGCAGGCGGGCAAAACCCATCTACTGCTGGATTGCGGTTTTGGCCTCGCGGATACGCTGCGCCGTTTGCACCGGCTCAATCTTGCAGCGGCAGATATCGACGGCATTGTGGTGACGCATGAGCACGACGATCATGTGGGCGGCGTACCGCGTTTTGCGCGCAAACACGAAATTCCGGTGTATTTGACCCACGGCACGCTGATGGCAACTGGCGTGGCCAAGTTTGAAGGCGTGGTCGTCAACTTGATTGATAGTCATACGCCATTGCCGGTCGGCGACATCGAATTGCGGCCCTTTCCGGTACCGCACGATGCGCGTGAGCCGACGCAGTTCGTGTTCAGCGATGGCGACAAAGCGCTGGGCGTGTTAACCGACACCGGCGTATCCACCAGTCATATCGAGGCCATGCTGTCCACGGTGGACGCGCTGGTGCTCGAGTGCAACCACGATCTTGATCTCTTGATGAACAGCGCCTATCCGTACTCGCTCAAGCAGCGCATCGCGGGGCGGCTGGGCCATCTCGATAACCACACGGCGTCCGGCATACTGGGCGCCTTGCCGAAAGGCCGCCTGCAGCATGTGATCGCGGCGCATCTGTCCAAGCAAAACAACACGGCTACGCTGGCGCAGCGCGCACTGGCGCAAGCGCTGGATTGCGATGCGGATTGGATCGGTGTCGCCGCGCAGGATGAGGGCTTCGGCTGGCGCGATATTTCCTGAGTCACGATTCACCGATTCACCACTACACGCAGGCATTTACTGCAAAAAAAACCGGCCCCCGCCAAAAGTGGGGGCCGGTCTTATCGTGCGGACTAACTGGGGCGGTGATTACTTCTTCATCGCGTCCATTGCGCCGGCTTTCGCACCAGCGGCGGCACCCGCTACGCCACCTTCTTTCGCACCGGCGGCGGCACCAGCAGCAGCAGCTTTGCCCACTTCCATGGCTTTGTCTTTTGAGTCGCCCATTTTGTCTTTGGCGGCGTCCATGGCTTTGTCTTTCATTTCGCCCATTTTGTCTTTGGCGACACCAGCAGCGTCTTTAGCAGCACCGGCAGCGTCTTTGGCAGCATCAGCAGCGCTCTTGGCGGCATCGGCTGCGCCGGTGGCGGCACCAGCGGCGTCTTTGGCAGCGCCGGCAGCGTCTTTAGCAGCGTCAGCAGCGGCAGCGGGGGCAGCCGGGGCGGCAGCAGGCGCCGGTACATTTACTTCAACTTTCGGCGCCGGAGGCGTGGGCTTGTCGCCGCAGGCGGTGATGCCGACAGCCATCAAGGCGGCAATAATCAGAGTGCGTTTCATAGTGTAATATCCCTTCGAAGGTAAAAAATATTATTAAATTTACTGGCCAGCTTAAGTCTGACCATACAAGCTACTGACCCAATATGACCCAATAGCTAGCTAGTGAACAACGAGTTTAAGCGACCGAGATTCTAACCCGTACGATTGCTGATTGTCCACCTTTGCAGGCAGGTAACCCCTGATTTTCAAGGATTTTTGCGCTTTTTAACACTACAGGCCGCTGACACTGCCGACACTGACCGGGATGGCAATTTCCCACAGATCCACGTGTCTTTGCAGGAGTTGGTGCGCGTTTTCCACATCGTGGGTGCCGATGGCAGCGCGCATGTGTGCGTGGTGAAAACGGTGCAGGTAATGGCTCGCGTCGAACACGATGAACGGGTCGTGCAGATGCTGCTCCGTTCTGGGGGTCTGGCGAATCTTCAACGCGTGCCCGAAATCGCGGGCAAGGTCCGCCACCCGTGGCAAGTCGCGCACGATCATGCTCGCGTCATGCACAATGACGTGCAGCCGATTGGCCGGATTGTTGCGCAGAAATTTGCGCAACAGCGCGCTGCGTGCCGGGGCGTTCCACGCGGGCGGCAATGCACGGTCGAACACACGGATGACGGATAGCGTGAGCGGAATCAGCTCATCCAACAGCGCTTCGTATTCCTTGAAGCTTTCAAAGCGCCGGTAGTGCGCGTGGGGCAGCGCTGCGTCGGTGGTCATGGCGGGTCAGATCTCGACATAGCCCGCGCGATACCAGGCATGCAGCAAGCGCGCGGTGGGGGCCGACACTATCACGGCCGGTGTTTCGCGCCGGTCTGCCAGTTGGATCAGCGCGGCGCGATCGCGGGCGTCGATGCGGCACTGTTCGCCGTTGATGAACAGGTCGCGTCCGCTGAACAACATGCGCGTGGGTGCGGCGAGTCGCACACCATGGACTGCAACGCGTTTCGCAAATGCCGGCAATGCGGCGGCGCGGCGCGGTGGCTGAAACACGGTCTGTGCTTTGGGTTCGGTCAGGTAGCGGCCGGAGAATTTGCGGATGTCATTTTCGCTCCAGCGGATGTTTTTCAGAATGCCGGTGAATTTGCCCAGCATGGCGGCCGATAATTCCGCCGGATGCATCTGCAGCGACAAATCACGGTCTTCGTAGATGCCCGGCAGTTGCAATTCATCCTGCAAATAGTCCAGAAAGTGCGCCGCCAATTCCTGTTTGCGCGGCGCGCGAAAACCAACCGATAGCGTCATGCAGGCATCGAGGGCGACGCCTTCGTGCGCGTAGTGCGGCGGCAAGTACAACAGATCGCCGCGTTCGGACATCCATTCTTGCGTGTGGCGAAACTGCTGGAGGATGCGCAGCGGCGCATTTTCCACCAGGGCTTTGTCGTGCTGCGCGCTGATACGCCAGCGCCGGGTGCCTGCACCTTGCAGCAGAAACACATCGTAACTGTCGAAATGCGGGCCGACACCACCGCCGGGCGGCGCGTAACTCACCATCAAATCGTCCAGTCGCGCGTGCGGAATAAATGAAAACTGTTGTAACAGCGTAGCGGCTTCGCGCGCCAGTTGTTCAACACCTTGCACCAGCAGTGTCCAGTTTTTCGCCGGTAACCGGCGCAGTTCAGCGAGACGGAACGGCCCCTGCCGCACGCGCCAGCGATGGCGCGTGCGCATCACCAGACGCGACTCCACATCGTCGCGCGTCGCCCAATCAAACAAGGTGTCGCGGTGCAGCCATGCGCCGCAATCGGCAAGTGCGCTGCGCGCAAACAGCGGGCGCTTTTGCCAGTGACGGTGCAGAAACGCTGCGGGAGTGAGGTCGCCTAGCAAGCCTTGTGCCATATCCGGAATTATAAGCGCCACGTTGATATCGTGAAACTTTGGCGCTTGCGCAAACATGACGCCGCGTGAATTCCGCTACAATGTTGGCGTCCTAAAAAAGTTTAATCAAGGAGACTGTCAGCCCTCATGCTGCAACCAGGACGACTTGCACCGGGGTTTGAACTGCCGGATGCCGACATGAACGTCGTGACCCTGGAGAGCTTCAGGCGCCGCAACGTCGTGCTGTATTTTTATCCGCGCGACGATACGCCGGGGTGCACGATAGAGGCTATCGATTTCAGCGACCTTGATGACGAATTTGCGAAACTGCAAACGGTGGTGCTCGGCGTCAGCATGGACGACTGCATGTCGCACGGTACGTTTCGCGACAAGCATGGATTGTCCGTGCAACTGCTAGCGGACACCGAAGGCGACGTCTGCAACAGCTACGGCGTGTTGCTCGAAAAAGATTATGAAGGGCGCAAGAAAAAGTGCATCCAGCGCTCCACCTTCATCATCGACGGTAAAGGCAGGGTGAAGCATGCGCTGTACGGCGTGAGCGCGCGCGGTCACGCCGCGCAAGTGCTGCATCTGGTACGAGAACTGCGAAATTAACAGACCAAGGAAATGTTAGTAATGAATGTAGCGCACAACACGGTGGTAGCGCTGGCGTATGAGCTGTTTGATGCCGACGGTAATTCGATTGAACAAGCAAAAGATCCGCTGGTGTATCTGCACGGCGGCTATGCGGGCATTTTTCCGCTGGTGGAGCAGGCGCTCGAAGGCAAGGCCGTGGGCGAAACCTGCCAGGTGCGCCTGACACCGGCCGATGCCTTCGGCGAATACGATGCCGAACTCGTGCGCATCGAAGCGCGCGACAAGTTTCCTGCTGAAGTTAATGTGGGTATGCAATTCGAGGGCGAGTCGTCCAAACAAGGCGAGGTCATTGTCTACACGGTGACCGATATCGCCGACGGCAAAGTGGTGGTCGACGGCAATCATCCGCTGGCGGGCCAAACGCTCAATTTTGAATGTACGATTGCGGAAGTGCGCGCGGCGACGCAGGAAGAGTTGTCACATGGGCATGTGCACGGTGCAAATGGGCATCACCACTAAACGGCGTGAGTGGGAGTGTTGTAAGGTGCTTAGCCGCCGGGTGACGTTGTAAACGTCACTTTGCCGTCGCGCTGCGACACCTGCACCCGTACCCAGTTGACGAACGGGTAGCCGAACACTTCGAGTCGCGTGAAATTGCGCAGCAGTCGCTGGGTTCGCGGATCGATGAGCGGCTGATCGACGCGGTATTGATGCGTGTCGCCGTGTATCAGCAGTACTTCACCCTGAAAGTTCTGGGTTTCCCGGGTAATCGCGTTTATCATCGCGGCGAAATAACTTCTCACGCGGCCATCGCCGGGTAGCGGATTGGCTTGCAGGGCCAGCACCACGGCGCGACGGCGCTCGCGGCGCGCTTCATCAAATGTTGCGCTGATCCATGCCGCAATCGCGGTGCTGCGTGCGGCAAACTCGGCCGGCATGCGCCTGCTGTTGTTGTCGCTGCCGGGCACATTGAGCGTGGCGAACACTATGCCCTCGTGCGTCCAGCGCGCGTGCTCCGGATATGCCGCGCTTTGCCGCGTGAGCGCGATTTTCTTTTGCCCCAGCGAATAGCCGTCTGCAAAAAAAAGACTGCGCAGTTTTTGCAGGCGCTCCAGGGGGTCGCGCGCAGCACCAAACGGGCGCCAGCAGTCGGTCCATTCATTGTCGCCGGGCGTGTAAATCAGCGCATGATGAAACAAGGCGAACCACTCGCGCCGCTGCTCGAACAGTGCATCCGTGCACGGCGACCAACCGCTTTTGAAATCGCCCACGTGAATGGCGAACGCCAGCGGCGCGCGATTAATTTCCGCGATCATGTTGATGAAGCGGCTTTCTTCTTCGTCGGTGTAGGGCGTGTCGCCGAAGGCCGCGAAGGTGAAGTCGGCGCGCGCCGTCGCGCTCGCCATGCAAAATGCCAACGGCATCAACACCCGCATCGTCACGCAAGCGACAGTGTTTCGAATGCCGCCTATTTTATGTAAGTATTTGATTTTAAACAATTTTTTATGAATCCAACTGTTTGCGTAACTGATACAACAATTCGAGCGCAGCGCGCGGTGTGAGTGTATCGGGATCGGTCGCGCGCAACGCGCCGACTATCGGATGCTCCAGCGGCGGTTCGGGCTCCGGCGCTGCGGCGGGGTT
>JAYUAH010000370.1:0-1815 GCA_043741415.1 Betaproteobacteria bacterium | reverse complement strand
GTGGCGAAAAAAGTTGGCTTGAAAGACTATCACCACGATCAGGTGAACGATCTCGACACCAACATCACGCTCGGTACCAATTACCTCAAGATCGTGCACGACGAGCTGTACAACCACCCGGTGCTGGCCTCGGCCGCCTATAACGCCGGGCCGGGCCGCCCACGCCGCTGGCGCGACACCAAGCCGATGGAAGCTGCCATATTTGCCGAATCAATCCCGTTCAACGAAACGCGTGACTACGTCAAGAAAGTGATGAGCAACGCGACCTACTACGCGGCCCTTTTTACCGGCAAACCGCAATCGTTGAAGCAGCGCCTGACGATGATCCCGCCGCGGCGCGGCGACGAAAAAACGACTGAAACACCGTAGTCGATGCGACTGGAGTGCGCATCCTCCGCGCCATTTGGCTGCGGCCGGCACACCCTCACTCGTTCCAGCCATCAGGGGCGGCGGCAGATGTGCGCCACTGAGTCGCGGCGGTGGCAGCTAAAATGGAGGCCTTCATCGCTTTTGGGCAATCATCATGACATCGCGCCACGTGCTGGTCATTGGGGGCAGTGGATTTATCGGCTCGGCCATCGTGGCGAAACTCTCGGCTGCGGGAAAGCGCGTTCTGGTACCGACGCGACGGCGTGAACGCGCCAAGCACCTGATCACGCTACCGACGGCAGATGTGGTCGAGGCCAATGTGCATGATGCGCCTGCCCTGGCCGGTTTGATGCAGGGGATGGACGCCGTCATCAACCTGGTCGGTGTGCTGCACAGCGACACCGGAACGCCCTATGGCAAGCGCTTCCAGATGGCGCATGTCGATCTCGCACGCCAGGTGGGCGAAGCCTGCGTGGCGGCGGGTATACCGCGCCTGTTACACATGAGTTCACTCGGCGCTGACAGCCACGCGCCGTCAATGTACCTGCGCTCCAAAGCCGCCGGTGAAGCGGCTGTGACAGCCGCGTTACGCGGGGCGGCAGCCTGCACCGCGCTGACGGTGTTTCGCCCTTCTGTGGTGTTCGGCCAAGGCGACAAATTCATTAACCTGTTCGCCCGGCTGCAGCGCTACGCACCTTTGGTGCCGCTTGGGAAACCGGATGCGAAGTTGCAATGCATCTGGGTTGAAGACTTGGCGCGGGCGTTTGTCAACGCGCTCGATGCGCCGCACACGTTCGGCAAGACCTACGAGCTGGCCGGCCCCAAGGTGTATACGCTGAAACAACTGGTCGAGTACGCAGGGCAGGTTAGCGGCCACCCGCGCTTGGTGTTTGGCCTGCCGGACCGCCTCGCATACATGCAGGCATGGATGATGGAAATGGGGCCAGTGGAAATGCTGTCGCGCGACAATCTCGACTCGGCCAAAGTCGATAGCGTGATCAGCGACGCGGCGCTACAGACCTTGAAGACCGAGCTTGGCATCACGCCGGCCGCGATGGAAGCGGTGGTGCCCGGCTATCTTTCCGGCCACTCACCGAAACAGCGTTACATGCTGCTGCGCGATCACGCTGGCCGCTGATTCAGCATTCACTCTATTTCCTTGCGACTGCACGCAACAGATGCTCAAGCTTGTCATTGCCAACAAAAATTATTCGTCCTGGTCGATGCGCCCCTGGGTGCTGATGACGCAAGCGGCGATTCCGTTTGAAGAAATCACGGTGTGGCTGGCCGAGCCCGACACCGCCGCCAACATTGCCCGCTACTCGCCTTCCGGCACGGTACCGGTGCTGTTGGACGACGATATCAAGATATGGGATTCTCTCGCGATCTGCGAATATCTTGCCGAAAAATTCCCCGGCAAGGATTTGTGGCCGCATGACGCGGCAC
>JAYUAH010000369.1:0-4502 GCA_043741415.1 Betaproteobacteria bacterium | reverse complement strand
CTTCGGCCGTAAGGCGCGGCAGCAAACCGGAGTGATCGATGTGCGCATGCGTGAGCAGCACGAATTCAATCGCGCTCGGCTTGAATGCAAACGGCGCGTGATTCTTGCCGTCGGCTTCGCGTCCGCCCTGAAACATGCCGCAGTCGACGAGAAACTGCGTGCTGGACGTTTCGACACGGTGACACGAGCCGGTCACGCCTTCCACGCCGCCGTGAAAGGTGAGCTTCATGGGAGTAACGCCAATGTGTGGCTGGTGAGCATTGCGATTTCTTCTGCGTTGATCACGTACGGCGGCATGAAGTACACGGTGTTTCCTATGGGGCGCAACAATAATTCTTTTTCGAGCGCGCGCTGATGGAAGTTGCGTGCGAAGTGAGCGTCATCGGTTTCAACTTCAAACGCCCAGATCATGCCGGCATTGCGAAAGTGTTTTACGCGCTGGTGCGTAGCGATGCCTTGCGCGGCTTTAGTAATGGAAGCGCTGAGGGCGATATTATTTGTAAGTATTTGATTTAATTCAAATATTTCTAGCGTTGCCAGCGCGGCCCGGCACGCCAGCGCATTGCCGGTGTACGAATGCGAGTGCAAAAATCCACGCGCTATGCTGTCGTCGTAAAACGCCTGATAAATTTCGTCGCGCGTCATTACCACCGATAGCGGCAAGTAACCGCCGGTGATGCCTTTGGACAAACACAAAAAATCTGGCGTGCAATCCGCAGTGAGTTTCGCCTGCTCATACGCGAAAAAAGTACCGGTGCGGCCAAAGCCGGTCATGATTTCATCGGCGATCAGATGCACTTGGTAGCGGTCGCACAGCTTGCGCGCTTCACGCAGATACGCCGCATCGTACATGGCCATACCAGTGGCGCCTTGCACCAGCGGTTCGATGATCAACGCGGCGGTGGTGGCGTGATGTTGTTCGAGATGCGCCTGCAACGCCCGCGCCGCGCGCAGTGCGTAATCGCGTGGCGATTCACCGGCTTCGGCCAATCGCCAATCAGGGCTTTGCACCTGCACGCTCGCGCGCAGCAGCGGCGCGTAAGTGTCTTTGAACAGCGCGACATCGGTGACGGACAACGCGCCCAGCGTTTCGCCGTGGTAGCTGCCTTTAAGACTGACGAAATTGGTTTTACCCGGCTGCCCGCTGTTGCGCCAAAAATGAAAACTCATTTTGAGTGCGATTTCCACAGCCGACGCGCCGTCGCTGCCGTAGAAGCAGTGGCCGAGTTTGCCGCCGCTCAACGCAGAAAGTTTCTCTGAGAGTTCAACCACCGGCTCGTGGGTAAAGCCGGCGAGCATGGCGTGCTCCAGCGTGTCGAGCTGATCGCGCAGTGCGGCGTTGATGTGCGCGTTGCCGTGGCCGAACAGGTTCACCCACCACGAGCTGACGGCATCGAGATAACGCTTGCCGTCGAAGTCATACAACCAGCAGCCGTTAGCGTGCGCCACAGGAATGAGCGGCAGCGATTCGTGCTGCTTCATTTGGGTGCACGGATGCCACACCGCCGCGAGGCTGCGTTTTAGCAGCAGACTGTTGCGAGTGCTGGTTTGCACGTTGTGATTTTTTAGCGTCAACTGTCTCTCGCGGCTGTCGTTATAAATAATAACGGCACGTGTTTTGCAATCGAGTTTAGCACCGGTTCATCACTGAATAGGAGACTCTCGTCCATGCAACTGCTTGAGCGTATCGAAGGCCAGATCGCCGCTACCGGTTTGCCGCTGGTGGGCATCACACTGGCCGCAGTGCCGTGCCCGGATACGCCGGTAATTCTGACCTTGCACTGGCACGGATTCATCAAACAGAAGCTCGCCGATATCGCGGGCGCGCAACCGGTTGCGTTCACGCCGATACCGAGTTCGGCGTTGCAAGTGAATGACCGCTGGGATGATCTCACCAAGGTCGATCAGGCCGCGCTCGACGCCGCGTGGCAGATGGGCGCGTGGGACGTTTCTCGTGCCGAGCAGCCGGCCTGCACGCGTCCTGGCGCCAAGGATGTAGAGCCGCTCGAATGTCTGCAAGCGTTTGGCGCGTATCCGTACGGTGTCAACGGCAAACAGTTGATGGTGAGTGACACGCCGGATTCGGATGAGTTGATTCATCTCGCCGCGCGCCGCGGCTATTTGATGTGGCTGTTCCGGCCGGTGAGCGGTGGCATCTGGGGTGAGGTGACCGAAGACGCCACGCTGTCGGCGGAAGGCCGTCGCGCAGGACCGTGCCCGCTGCACCCGATACCGCCGGCGTGCCAGGGCAAGTACAAAACGGTCTATCGTTTCGGCGTGCCGGGGCTGCGTACTAATCGACGCGAGATTTTAGGGTAATTACATAAGTATTTGTTTTTAAACAATATTTCTATAGCCTTGGCGCGGTAACCCGCGCCAAGGCTATTTTTATTTGGCGTTAGCTGTTGAAATTCGAGCGGTATGGCCTTACTATTAGCACTCATCGGAGTGGAGTGCTAACAACCGCGATTTCCAAGCTCGTGCCCACACGGGTTTTCCACAATCGCAGCCGCTCCGAAGTTCTCGTAATTCCAGTAAAAAATTCAACAGGAGACAGCCAAATGAAAATTCGTCCGTTGCACGACCGTATCATCGTGAAGCGGCTGGAAGAGGAACGCAAAACCGCTTCCGGCATCGTAATCCCCGACACCGCCGCTGAAAAACCCGACCAAGGCGAAGTTAAAGCCATAGGCACGGGCAAGCGTGGCGATGATGGCAAAATTATTCCGCTCGACGTCAAAGTCGGCGACCGCGTGCTCTTCGGCAAATACTCCGGCCAAACCGTCAAAGTTGAAGGCGACGAACTGCTGGTGATGCGCGAAGAAGACATCATGGGTGTGGTTGAGTAAATCCCACTTCCACATCGATTAACCCAATTCAGGAGAAATTCTCATGGCAGCAAAAGACGTCAAATTTCATGAAAATGCCCGCCACAAAATCGTGGCCGGTGTGAACATCCTCGCCGACGCGGTTAAAGTGACCCTCGGCCCCAAAGGCCGTAACGTGGTACTCGAGCGCAGCTTCGGCGCCCCCACCGTCACCAAAGACGGCGTGTCGGTAGCCAAAGAAATCGAACTCAAAGACAAGTTTGAAAACATGGGCGCGCAGATGGTGAAAGAAGTCGCTTCCAAGACTTCCGACATCGCCGGCGACGGCACCACCACTGCCACCGTGCTGGCCCAGGCGATTGTCGCGGAAGGCATGAAGTTCGTTGCCGCCGGCATGAACCCGATGGACCTGAAGCGCGGCATCGACCAAGCCGTAACCGGCATTGTGAGCGAGCTGAAAAAACTCTCCAAGCCCTGCACCACCAACAAAGAAATCGCGCAAGTCGGCTCGATCTCGGCCAACGCCGATGCATCGATCGGCAAGATCATTGCTGATGCGATGGACAAAGTGGGCAAAGAAGGCGTGATCACCGTTGAAGACGGCAAGAGCCTCGACAACGAACTCGAAGTGGTCGAAGGCATGCAATTCGACCGCGGCTATTTGAGCCCGTATTTCATCAACAATCCGGACAAGCAAATCGCCGTGCTGGACGATCCGTACGTGCTGCTGCACGACAAAAAGATCTCCAACATTCGCGACCTGCTGCCGCTGCTCGAGCAAGTTGCCAAAGCCGGCAAGCCGCTGCTGATTATCGCCGAAGAAGTTGAAGGCGAAGCGCTGGCAACGCTGGTGGTGAACAACCTGCGCGGCATCCTGAAAACCTGCGCCGTCAAAGCGCCGGGCTTCGGTGATCGTCGTAAAGCCATGCTCGAAGACATCGCGATTCTCACGGGTGCCACCGTGATCGCGGAAGAAGTCGGCCTGCAACTCGAAAAAGCCACCTTGAAAGACCTCGGTCGCGCCAAGCGCATCGAGATCGAAAAAGAAAACACCACGCTGATCGACGGCGCCGGTGACAAGGCCGGCATCGAAGCGCGGGTGAAAAACATCCGCACGCAAATCGAAGAAGCGACCAGCGACTACGACAAAGAAAAACTGCAAGAGCGCGTGGCCAAACTGGCCGGCGGTGTTGCGTTGATCCGCGTCGGTGCTGCAACCGAACTCGAAATGAAAGAGAAAAAAGCCCGCGTTGAAGATGCTCTGCATGCAACTCGTGCAGCCGTCGAAGAAGGCATCGTGGCCGGTGGCGGCGTAGCGCTGATCCGCGCTCGCAGCAACATGGCCAAGTTGAAAGGCGAAAACCCCGATCAGGATGCCGGTATCAAAATCGTGATGCGTGCGATTGAAGAGCCGCTGCGTATGATCGTATCCAACGCCGGTGACGAGCCCTCGGTGGTGCTGAACAAGGTTGTCGAAGGTAAAGGCAACTTTGGTTACAACGCCGGTACCAGCGAGTACGGCGACCTGGTGCAAATGGGCGTTCTCGATCCGACCAAAGTGACACGCTGCGCGTTGCAAAACGCCGCGTCGATCGCCGGCCTGATCCTGACGACCGATGCCATGGTTGCAGAATCCGCCAAGGAAGACTCGGGCGGTGGCCACGGTGGCCATGG
>JAYUAH010000368.1:0-1821 GCA_043741415.1 Betaproteobacteria bacterium | reverse complement strand
GTCAAGCCGAGCCACTCATAACACACGGTCGAGGGTGTGCGCTGCGCGCCTGCCGTGTGTTTTATGGCAGAATTGGTCGATAAAATATCAATACCGCTACAGCCGGTTCGCACGACACGCGCGCCGCACCCGCGGCACTCCATCACAACAGGAAGCAAACATGGCTCTAAAATTGAGAGGCGTGATGCAGAGTACGGTTACGCCGTTGAAGGACGACTTCAGTCTCGATCTGCCGACGTTTGAAAAGCTGGTTGAATTTCATGTGCGTACCGGCGCCACCGCGATTGCGTGGCCGCATCACAAGGCCGAATCGCTAAACCTGACCATCGCCGAGCGCAAACAGTTTGCGGAAGTCGCGGTCAAAGTCACCGCGGGGCGCGTGCCGGTGTCGATCCACATCAGCGCGCTGGCTGTGGAAGACACGCTCGAGCTTGCGCGCCACGCCGAGAAAATCGGCGCCGATGCGGTGCTGGCGATTACGCCGTATTTCTGGCACTACGACAACGAAACGCTCTACAACTATTTCGTGCAAGTGGCCACGCACACCAGCTTGCCGTTCATCGCCTACAACTCGCCTGCGTACTTGGAGGGTGTGGAAATCACCGGCGACATGACGCGGCGCCTGATCGAGCGCTTGCCGAACTTCGTGGGCATTAAAGAAGCCAGCTTCGACAGCGAAAAGTTTCTCGAAATTTCGCGCGTGGCACTGGCGATGAAGCCGGATTTTGCGATGATCGCCGGCGTGGAGTTTTTGCTGCCGTCCGTGCCGCTGGGCGGCGCGGGCTCGTATTCGTCCGCCGGCGCGATTTGCCCGAATTTGTGCACATCGTTGTTCGCAGCTTGCGAAAAAGGCGATTGGCCGAACGCGCGTGAGCTGCAGTACAAACTGGCGCGGCTGTGGGATTTGTTCCGCGATCAGTACCCGTCGTCACTCAAAGGCGGCATGGTGATCATGGGCCGCCCGGTCGGCCCCACGCGTCCGCCTTTGCCGACCGCGACCCCGGAACGCATCACGCACACCCGCACCCAACTCGAGGACATGGGCATACTCGATTCCGAGCCGCATGGTTGGTAACCGCGCCACCCGAAGAACACACACTGAAAGGTTTTAGTTATGGCTATGTATAACCCCGGGCTGGTGCACACGCCGGTCACGCCGTTCAGCAGCGACCACAGGGTCGATTACGATGCCTACGCCAAGCTGATAGAATTTCATTTGAAAAACGGCGCGGATGCGCTGGCGGTGCAAATGCATGCGGGCGAATCGGTGAGCTTGTCCGACGCTGAGCAGCGCAAAATGATCGCGTTCGCGATCAAACAAGTGAACAGTCGCGTGCCGGTGATTGCGCATGCCAGCGATTCGGGTACGCAAATCGCGGCGGATCGCGCGCGCTACGCACAGGATGCGGGTGCCTCGGCTATTGTGTCGACCACACCGTACTACTGGACGCCGCCGCCCGCCATGGTACTGGAACATCTGGCACTGATCGGCGCGGCAGTGAAAATTCCGTACCTGATTTATTTCACGCCGCATGAAATGGGTGCGACCAAGATCAGCACCGAGCAGGTGCTGAAACTGATCGAACGCCTGCCGAATTTCGCCGGTGTGGTCGATGCCAGCCGCGACTGGCAGTTCATGATCAACATCATCACCGCAGCGAGCCGTGTGCGGCCGGATTTTCAGATCATGTCGGCGACGGATTTCATGGTGTCGTCGGGTGCGATCGGCGCCAAGACCATGTTCTCGCCGCTGGCGGGTGTCGCGCCTAAACTGTTGCGGCAACTGTATGACTTATGCAAGTTGGATAAATATTTCGAGGC
>JAYUAH010000367.1:0-4513 GCA_043741415.1 Betaproteobacteria bacterium | reverse complement strand
AATCTGATCTGGATCGACATGGAAATGAGCGGGCTCAGCCCCGACAATGACCGTGTCCTTGAAGTGGCGATCGTCATCACCGATGCGCAGTTGAATGTGGTTGCCGAAGGCCCGGTCAGGGTCGTTCACCAGCCCGATGACGTCTTCGAGCGCATGGATTCATGGAACAAATCCACGCACAAGAAATCCGGCCTGATCGACAGGGCAAAGGCGGCAACCCAGAATGAGACAGAAGTCGAAGCGGAACTGATTGCTTTCCTGGCGCAGCACCTGCCGGAGAGCACGTCGCCGATGTGCGGCAATTCCATCTGCCAGGACCGCCGTTTTCTCGCCCGGCACATGCCGAAGCTCGAGGCATTCTTCCACTACCGTAATCTGGATGTCTCCACGCTGAAGGAACTGGCCAAGCGCTGGAAGCCGGCAATCATGGCCGGCTTCACCAAGCACGGCAAGCACGAGGCGCTGGCTGACATCCACGAATCAATCGACGAGCTGCGCTACTACCGCGAACACATACTGAAAATTTAATGCTGTCTCGCGCACGCCGCATGCAACGCCACAGCGGCGGCAACATCAAGATGATCGCGCTGGGCTGGGTGCTGTTGTTGGGCGCGCTGTTCTGGTTTGCTGTGGATTGGAGCGAGCGCGACGCGAATCCGAATCGTAACGTGGTGGCGGCGGCTTCCGCTGAACTCATACTGCAACGCAGCCGCGATGGCCACTATTATTCAGACGGCGAAATCAACGGCTGGCCGGTAAAATTCTTGCTGGATACCGGGGCCACGCAAATCGCCTTGTCGCCGCGTCTCGCCACCACGCTGGGGCTGTCGCTGGGCCGCGCGGTCACTTTGCAGACCGCGGCGGGGCCCGCGGTGGGTTATCCCACGCGCTTGTCGCGTGTGCGCCTGGGCACTATTGAAATGCACGATCTGGGCGCCGTGGTGTCTGAAGGGATGTCGGATGAATCCGTGCTGCTGGGCATGAATTTTCTCAAGCATCTGGAAATCGTACAGCGGGGCGATCAACTGACGCTGCGTCCGCCGGGCGCTGCTACGCCGGCGCAATAAGGGCCGCTTAGCGGCGATGCGCCTTGTAGTAGTTGATCAGCCCGTTGGTCGACGCCGCGAGTGCGGTTACCGCTTGGTCGCCGGATAATTCCGGCAGCACGCGGTCGGCCACGTGCTTGCCCAGGGCCACACCCCATTGATCGAAGGCGTTGATATCCCAGATCACGCTTTGCACAAACACCTTGTGTTCGTACAGTGCCAGCAACATGCCAATGTGCCGCGCATCGAGTTCATCCACGAGTATCGAGGTGCTGGGACGGTTGCCGGGTATGGCGGCGTGTGCCACGGCGTCTGTGCCATGCATCAGCGCCTCGCCTTGCGCAAAAAAATTGGCGAGCAGCAACGGATGGTGATCGCGGTACGCCGATGCGCTGCGGCAGCCGGCGATCAAATCAGACGGGATCCGCAGCGTGCCCTGGTGCATCAACTGGAAAAACGAATGCTGGCTGTCGGTGCCGGGCTCGCCCCAGATGATGTTGCCGGTGGCGTAATCGACGGCGTTGCCATCGCGCGTGACGCGCTTGCCTAAACTTTCCATTTCCAGTTGCTGCAAGTAGGCCGGCAGGCGCCGCAGGGCGTGCGCGTAGGGCAGCACCGCACGCGCGGTGGCGTCGAAAAAATTGATGTACCACACGTCGAGCATGCCCATGATCACCGGCAGATTAAGTGCCAGCGGCGTTTCGCGAAAATGGCTGTCCATCAACCGCGCGCCATCGCGCAAGGCATTGAACGCATCCATGCCCGCGTAGAGGGCGACCGGCAAGCCCACGGCGGACCACAGCGAATAGCGTCCGCCGACCCAGTCCCACATCTCGAACACGTTGGCGGGTGGTATGCCGAAGCGCGCGACCTTGTCGACATTCGAGGTCACTGCGGCGAAATGCTTTGCAACCGCTGCATCACTGCCCAGTTGAGCCACCAACCAGCGCCGCGCCGATTCGGCGTTGGTCATCGTCTCCTGCGTGCCGAAGGTCTTGGAGGTGATGACAAACAACGTGGTCGCGGCGTTAAGCGCCGCCAGGACAGCAGACAAATTTTCGCCATCCACATTGGACACGAAATGCGCGCGCAGGCCACCCGTTGCGTAGGGACGCAGCGCCTGGCACGCAAGCTGCGGCCCGAGATACGAGCCGCCGATGCCGATGTTGACCACGTCGGTGATGCGCTTACCGCTAAACCCGGTGTGGGTGCCGCTGCGCACCAAGGCCACGAAATCGCTCATCTGCGCCACGACACGGTTGACATCCACGGACACATCGCGCCCGTCATAAAACACCGGGCCGTTGGCGCGTAACGCGATATGTAGCGCCGCGCGGTGCTCGGTATTATTGATGGGCTCACCCTGGAACATGCGCGCGATCCACAGCGGCAATTCACGCGCGCGCGCCAGTGCGAGCAGCAACGGCAAGGTGTCGCGCGTCAGGAAATGCCGCGAAAAATCGACCAGCATGCCGTCCAGTTCCAGCGAAAAATGCTTAAAGCGCTCGGCGTCGGCCGCGCACAGGGCATCGAGGCGCATGCCCGCAATCACGCGCTGATGCGCTTGCAGGGCTTGCCATTCAGGGCTGCTAATCAGTGCGGCGGGCATGCGTGTTTGAGGTACGGTTGGTGTAGGGTAGTCGTCGGGTGTATAGCGTTAATATTCTACAGGTTCTTCTTTTGCTGGAGGTTACACGTTATGCGCAGGCGTGGAGTGAGCAATGACTGAAATTGTGGACGCGTTGCGCAAGGCCCTACGCGATTTGTGCCGCCCGCAGGTGTTGATCATGGTGGCGGTGCCGATACTGTTTGCGACAGCCGTGTGGCTATTCATCGGCTGGTTGTTCTGGGCGCGTTTGACCGAGTGGATCAACGGCGTGCTGCTGACGTCTACGGTTGGGCAATGGATCGCGGGCTGGGCGCAAGGTGCGCTGCAATTTTTAGGATCGGTGATCGCGCTGGCGCTGTTGGCACCTGGCATTTTGATCACAGCCATGCTGATTACGGAGTTTTTTACAATGCCGGGCTTGGTAAACTTTGTCGCACAGCACGACTATCCCACGCTTGAGCGCCGGCATGGCGGCACCATCACCAGCGGCGCCATCAATAGCGTTGTCGCCATCGTGATTTTTGCGGTGCTGTGGCTGGTGACGCTGCCGCTGTGGTTTACCGGTATCGGCGCGCTACTGGTGCCGCTGGTGAATACCGCGTATCTCAACCAGCGCATTTTTCGTCATGATGCGGCTGCCGCTCATGCCAGCAGCGAGGAGTTGCGCGCGTTAATCCGGCACAACCGACGCGGGCTTTTTTTGCTGGGGCTGGTGCTGGCGTTGTTTTTGTACGTACCCTTCGTCAACCTGCTCGCGCCTGCGTTGACCGGGCTCGCTTACACACACTATCAACTCAACGCGCTGGCGCGGCTGCGGGGTTCGCAGCCTGACACCAGGGCGCCGCGTTTACGCTAAGCGCTCGTAGATGGCCGCGATGCCCTGGCCGCCGCCGATACACATGGTGACCAGCGCATAGCGGCCGCCAATGCGTTGCAGTTCGTAGAGCGCTTTCACCGTGAGGATCGCGCCGGTGGCGCCGATGGGGTGGCCCAAGCCAACCGCGCCGCCGTTGGGGTTGGTTTTCTTCGCGTCGAATTTAAGGTCGCACGCCACCGCCAGTGCCTGCACGGCGAAGGCTTCGTTGGATTCGATCACGTCCATGTCGTCGACCGTAAGGCCCGCCTTGGCGAGTGCGCGCTGGCACGCCGGCACCGGGCCGATGCCCATGATTTTCGGATCGACGCCAGCCAACCCATACGACACCAATCGCGCCATTGGCTTCAGCCCCGCTTTTTGTGCCGCGCCTTTTTCCATCATTACAATGGCCGCGGCGCCGTCATTAATGCCCGAGGCATTACCGGCGGTGACTGAACCATCTTTCTTGAACACCGCGCGCAGCTTGGCCAGGCTTTCCAGCGACACATCGGCGCGTGCATGTTCGTCGCGGTCGAATAGCATCGTACCTTTGCGGGTTTTCAATTCGATGGGCAGGATCTGATCCTTGAAGTAACCCTTGTCAATGGCATTCACCGCACGGCGATGGCTCTCCACCGCAAACTCGTCCTGCTGTTCGCGCGTGAATTTCCATTTGTCGGCGATGTTTTCCGCGGTGATGCCCATGTGCACGGTGTCGAACGGATCGGTGAGCGCGCCTACCATCATGTCGATCACGCCGCCGTCGTTCATGCGCTGGCCCCAGCGCAAGGTCGGCATCACGTACCCGCCACGGCTCATTGATTCCGCGCCGCCGCCAACGGCCACGTCAGCATCCCCCAGTTGTATGCTTTGCGCCGCGCTGACAATGGCTTGCAGCCCGCTGCCGCACAAACGATTCACCGTGAGCGCAGTGGTTTCCTGCGGCAGGCCGCCTTTGATGCACGCCACGCGTGAAAAATACATGTCTTTGGCTTCGGTGTG
>JAYUAH010000366.1:0-10486 GCA_043741415.1 Betaproteobacteria bacterium | reverse complement strand
TACAACGCGCTACAACGCGCTACAACGCGCTACAACGCGCTACCCATGGCGAAGCAGGGTCGCGATCAGGGATCAATGATCCACGGTTGACGCTGCATCCATTCCATCGCGCTTTCCTGCTTGATGGTGCCGCAGCCGGACAAGGCGCTGACCAGCGCGATCGCGGCGAGTATTGCATAAACTATTGATTTCATGATTTTTTCCTCGTTGATGTCCGCGTGAATGGAAACCACCGCTACAACGTTTCCAGTATACGTATAAACACGGATGCGTGGAAAAAATTCCATGCCATCCCCATTTAAAATCAGATGTGTGCCGTCACGCTGGTTACGTTATTCAAACTGCAATTTTAATTGCTTGACGATGCGTGTCCATTTGTCGAGTTCGCCGCGGCGTGCTGCGTCCATTTGCGCGGCGGTGCCGCTGGCGGCATCCATATCCTCGGCGGCGAGCCGGTCGCGCACCTCCGGCGCTTGCACGGCGTGCGTCGCTTCGCTGTTCGTGCTGCTGGCACCCGTAGACAGTAATAATGCGAAAAACACGTAACTATTTGATTTTAAACAATTTTTCATTCTAGCATCGCTGACGGCACAATTTTGCTACTCACGCTGCCGTCGCACGCACGCGATCATTTTCCGTATGCAGTGTTGTGCCGAAAATTTCCGACAGTTTTGCAATGCGCGCGATGGCTTCGGCTTCATCGCGCGGCGCAGGCAGGTGCACTTCGCCTGCATCGTTCTGCCGCACGATAGAAAATGCCGCTTCGCTGAGCGACTTGCCGTCAAACGTAAGCTGCGCGCTCATGCCGGTCCAGCCGCGATGCACTTTCTTGTTGCTGCGTATAAAACAAAACATGCCGAGGCCGTAATAGATCGGCTTCGTTTTGTAAAACTCAATCGCCAGCGGAAAATGCGGGCCGTGGCCCATGATGATATCGGCCCCGGCATCGATGGCCGCATGCGCGAGTTCGCGCTGATAGTGCAGAATTTCTTCGGCGTAGCCCCAGTGATGCGAGGCAATCACGATATCGCATTTTGTTTTCAGTGCGGCGACATCCGCTTTGAGTTCGGCGAGGTAATCCGGGTCTACCCAGGTGACGACTTTCGCCGGCGCACCGGGGCGGTTGGGCGGAATTTTATTGTCTTTGTAGTACGGCGGCTGATACGCGGTGTAGGCCTTCATCGCCGCCACACCAGCGCTGCGTTCGCCGGCTTCGTGATTGTTCGGCCAGTATTGCGACGTGCGTTGCATGAAGCCGATTTTCAAACCGTTGCGCTCGATGATCACCGGCGCACGGGCGGCGGCTTTGTTGGTACCTGTGCCCGCGTGCGCGATACCGAGTTCATCCAAGCGCTTGTTGGAGGCGAGTATCGCATCCGCGCCGTAGTTCTGATTGTTGGCATTGCCGATGACGTGTACGCCGGCGAGCTGCAGCGCTTCACCGCTGGCAGGCGGCGCGTACAGACCCTCGAAACCTGATTGATCGTCGCGCATCAATTCGCGCTTTTCGTGGGGGCCGAACAAACAGCATTCGAGATTGGCGAATACGGCGTCGGCGGTTTTAAGCTGAGCTGCGACCTTGTTAAAGGGAACCGCGGGATGGTCTACGCCAATGAGGTTGATGTCGCCAAGCAGGCGTATGCGTGTACTTTTTAACAGGTCGGGCATGGGATGCGCCTTTGCGATGGGTCAACACGGTCTCAACGCTGTCGGGCAATTGGGGGGGGCAGGTCAACCCGCTCAGTTGCCATACTCAGTTGCCATACTCACCCGCTACACTAACTGCGGGCCGCAAAGGCGCCGCAGTTATTTTCCAATCCCCAGGTTGATTCGATCAACCAGTCTTGCAGTTGCTCACGTTGCATGGGCTTGGCGAAAAAGTATCCCTGCGCTTCGTCGCAGCCAAACTGCAGCAACAGTTTTAATTCCTGCTCGGTTTCCACGCCTTCTGCCACGACAGACAATCCGAGGTTGTGGCCTAGCTCGACCGTTGAACGCACGATCGCCAAATTCTGTTCGTCGTGTGCAACACCATGGATAAAGGAGCGATCAATCTTCAGTTCATCGACGGCCAGTTTTTTGATATAGGCAAGTGAAGAGTAGCCGGTACCATAATCATCAATGGAAATCCTGACACCCAGACCATGCAACCGTTTCAGCGTTTCGTGTGCGCGCTGCGGATCTTCCATCAACGCGCTCTCGGTGATTTCCAGGCACAGGCGCTCGGCCGCAACCCGGTGTTGCGTCAAACTCTGGGCGACCATATCCGGCAACGCGTTGTCAATCAAGTCGCGCGTGGAGACATTCAGCGACAGTCGCAAGCTTATTTCGCGTGCCGCCCATGCGCCCATATCCAGCAGTGCTTTACGGATCACCCAATGCGTGAGTTGCTGGATGTAACCCGTTTGTTCGGCGAAGGGAATAAATTCAATCGGCGCTACCAACCCACGCTCTGGATGTTGCCAGCGCAGCAAAGCTTCGACCGCGACCACGCGCGAGGTGGTGATATCAATTTTGGGTTGGTAAAACAGCCGCAGTTCGTCGTGCTCTACCGCGCGCCGCAACTGGCTCAACAGCGACAGATAGTCCTGACGGTGGGCGTCAAGGCTGGCATCGTAGACGGTATAGCCTGCCTGGTTGCGTTTGGCGCCGTACATCGCAACGTCGGCGTGTCGCATCAGCGTGCCCGCATTGTCGCCGTGTTCCGGGTAGCGCGCGATGCCGATGCTGGTGCCGACATCCACCGCCTCGCCTTCGACGGAGATGGGTGTTTCCAGGGCACGCAGGATTTTGCGCGCGATGATCGCCACCTTTTCGGCATCCCCGGTCGGCGTCAGGATGGCAAATTCATCACCGCCCAATCGGGCAACGGTATCGGAATCACGCAGCACGGTGCGCAGTCGCGCGCCGACCTCGCGCAGCACTTCATCGCCGGCATGATGGCCGAGTGTGTCGTTAACGTACTTGAAACGGTCCAGATCCAGGGTCAGCACCGATATCGCCGTGCCGCTGCGTTTGGCCAGCTTGATCACCTGGCTCAGGCGATCGTTGAACATCGCTCGATTGGGCAGACCGGTGAGCGTATCTTCATAAGCAAGCCGCAAAATTTCGTTCTCGCGCGCGGTGATGCCTTCGAGCATATGATTGAAGCTGCCGGCGAGCGCGCCGATTTCGTCATCCTGTTTGACGGCGACTGTTTGGGTGTAGTCGCCCTGCTGTATCTGCTTTGCGAATTGGGCCAACAGGTGCAGCGGGCGCGAAATATTACGGGCGATGGCCATGCTGCCGATAATCGAGGCGATGACAATACCCAGCGCCAGCCAAAAGAACACCACGCGCAGCCGTTGGAACGGCGCGAACGCCTCTTGAAACGACCGTTGCAATACGGCGACCATGGTGGTATCGCCCTGCTGTCCCAGCGCGGTGATACGCGCCTGGTAGTCGTCTCCCGCCAGGCCGAACGACAGGTGTTGGCCCGGCTGCTGCACGGCGCTGGGCAGATGACCCGGCAGCGCTTGCTGCATTTCCACCGGCAGCGTCGCGGCGTGCACGGCCCACGGCCCGCTGCCGGTCTTGCTGGCGAACGCCACATCGAGTGAGGTGAGCGCCTTTAAGTCCTTGGCCATTTTGTCGTCGATACGAAACCCCATCGCGACGTAGGCAATCAGGTCCGGCGCCAGCACCGGAACGACCACCAATTGATATAAATTTTTATCCATGGACACGATGGCCGAAGCCTTGCCGGTGGCGTCTGCGCGATCAATGAGCGCGGCAAACTGGAACGGCTTGCCGAGCGACCCCGGATGCAGGGTGTCGGCCGTCAGCGTGCGGTTGATGCCGATTAACATCATGGTGCTGGCACTGAGGCGGGTGCCATGGTTTTTTAAAACGGAATCAATGGTGCCGGTATCGTTGGTGCCGATGGCGGAACGAAAGGCGTAGTCTGCCGAGAGCAGCGTCGCGCCTTGTTCCAACTGCGCGCGGTTTTGTTCCAGCACGCGCTGGAATATGCGCTCGCCCACATCCAATTCCTGGTTGAGCGTGTCGCGGGCAATTTTCGAATTTGCAGCGTCGAGGACGAAAAATGCAATGCCCTGAACGATCACCAGCAACAGGATCGAGAAAAACGCGATACGGCTCCTGAGGCTGCGAAAACGCACGTTAATGCTTCATGTCGGTCATCGGCGCGCCATCGCGGGGCTTGCGCGGGGTAAGCGCCAGGGTGAACGTCGCATTTTCAGCGGCATTGGCAGCGATCTTCAATTTGACCGGCGCTGTCGCGCCGCTTTGAAAGGGATGCCACGCATACACCTCGTAGTCGCCGGCCGCCACGCGGAGCTGCGCCATGCCCTGCGCGTCGACCTTGGCAAAATACGGTGAGTCGACGACTAATACGTAGCCGACCATCCAATCGTGCACATTGCAACCCAGGGTGACGACACCCGCTTTATCAAACACCACCGGCGCCGCGTCGTTGCCGCCATACAGCTTGAGTTCGAAGGTTTTCGCGGCGGAGAAGGAAAACACATGATGCCGCACCGGGTCGCGATTGGGGAACGAGATCGACGTGCCGGCTTGCACCACGGATACGAAGGGCGAAAACTTATAGTCTTTTTGCTCGATCACAGCCGGCCGTGGTGTGGCGCTACGAGTGGCCGCGCCGAGGCGCACGGCATACACCACGCCGTCTGGCACCGGTGCTCCCGCAGCGTCTGTCAGACGCACGGAAATCTGCGCCGCCGAGGCTGGACTTAAGCCAAACTGCGTGCCACACACCAAGCCGAGCGCAAAACTGGCGGCTAACAAACGCTTTACGATGGCCACAGTTTTAACGTTCTCCAGCACAGACAAAAAACACCTTTTCCGAAACGCGATTTCATGCGTGTAGTGTACTGCAAAAACGAGCGGCCCGGCATGCGTGTTGGGTGCTCATCACGCTATGGCGCCCTACAACACAGCGCGACGGCGTTGCATGCGTGGACTAACGGAAGCGCCTACGTGTTGCGCGTCACCTGGTGCGCAGGCCGGACGTCTTGATGACTTTTTCCCACTTCGTCATTTCGTTGCGTATGAAGGCGTCGAATGCTTGCGGCGTGCTGGTCAATGCTTCGGCACCCAGCGTGGCGAAGCGCTCGCGCACCTCCGGCAATTTGAGTTGCTGCACCATGACTTGATTGAGGCGGTCGACAATGGCGCGTGGCGTGGCGGCCGGCGTGAGCAGACCGTTCCAGATGTTGGCCTGATAGCCGGGCACGCTCTCGCTGATGGCAGGCACATCAGGGGCGAGGGAGGAGCGCTGCGGGCCGGTGGTGCCCAGTGCTTTCAATTTGCCGGCACGCACCTGCGGCAGCACCGAGGTCAGGCTCGCCATCGCGGAATGCACATGCCCGCCGATGACGTCGGTGGTGGCTTGCGGCGTGCTCTTGTACGACACATGGGCGAGCGCAATGCCCGCCATCAGGTTCAGCAATTCGCCGGCCAGATTGTTGGGCGAGCCGTTGCCCGATGTGGCGTAGTTGATCTGGCCGGGCCGCGTTTTGACATAGGCGATAAAACTTTTCATATTGTCCGCGGGCAAGCCGTTGAACGTGACCAACAGCATCGGCGTCGAACTGGCGAGGCTCACCGGCGCCAGATCTTTCAGCGTATCGAACGGCATTTTTTTCAGCACCAGCGGATTGGTGGCGTGGCCGTTGGCCACCCACAGCAAGGTGTGTCCATCGGGCGCCGCACGCACTACCAACTCCGAGCCGAGCAAGCCACTGGCGCCGGGACGATTGTCGATAATCACCGGTTGTCCCAGCACCTCGGCAAGCCGCGCACCGACGAGGCGACTGAGAATATCCGCGTTACCGCCCGCGCCGTACGGCACGACGAGGCGGAGCGGACGTGTGGGATAGCGGTCGACGGCAAGCGCTGTTGACGCGGCGAACGCCAACATGATGAGCACAACAGGTACAACCCTATATTTCATAAATATTTGATTTTAAACAATATTTTAATTAATGCGTGCGCCACTCGCCTTGACCACTTTTGCCCATTTTGCAAGATCAGCGGCGATCAATTTCACCATCTCCTGCGGTGTGTTGGTGGACGCATCGACACCTTGATCGGCGAGCCTGGTTTTGATGTCGTGCTGCGCGAGTATGGCGCCGACTTCGCGGTTTAAACGATGGATGATGTCGGCAGGGGTTTGCGCGGGCGCGAACAGCGCGTACCACAATTCAGCAGAAAAACCCGACACGGTTTCCGCGATCGCCGGCACCTCCGGCAGCGCGGGTGAGCGCCGCGTGCTGGTGACCGCAACCGCGCGCAGCCGGCCGCTGCGGATGTGCGGCACCACGGTAATGGCGGAGGCGAACGACATCACGATCTGGCCGCCGATTAATTCAGTGACCGCCAGCGACGTGCCTTTGTACGGCACGTGGATCAGCGAGGTGCCGGTCATCACCCCGAGCAGCGCGCCCGCGAGGTGGCCGAGCGAACCATTGCCCGACGAGCCGTTGGTGAGTTCGTTGGGCTTGGCGCGCGCCAGCGCGAGAAAATCTTTCATGCTGCGCACTGGCAGCGACGGATGCACAGTGAGTATCAGCGGGCTCACGCCGATCTGCGTGATCGGCGCGAGATCTTTCACCACATCGAACGGCAGCTTGCGATACAAATGCGGGTTGATGGTGATGGCATTCGGCAACACGATCATGGTGTAGCCGTCGGGCGGCGATTTCACCACCAGCTCGGTACCGACGATGGTGTTGGCGCCTGGACGATTTTCAACCACCACCTGCTGCGCGAGGCGCGGGGTGAGCGCAGCAGCGAGAATGCGCGACAAGGTGTCGTTGCCGCCGCCGGGCGCAAACGGCGACACGATGCGCACCGGTTTTGTCGGCCACGCCTGTCCTGAGCTTGTCGAAGTGGCCTGTCCTGAGCTTGTCGAAGTGGTTGGTGCTGAGCCGGCGGCAGGGGATTGCGCCGGTGCGCCGCGGGTCATTGCAAAAATACACAATAAAATCAAAAATCTACGCATGCTTATGATCTGGGGTTGCTTTGTTCCTTGAAGTGTAGAGAATATAGCGCGTTTCGCAGTCAGCAGCGCGGGCCGTTGCTGCACTCCAATCGAACTCACTTATAGGCTTACCCGATGAAAGATCAGCAGTTTCCCCCCGACGAAAGCAAATTGCGCATATTGCCGCGCTGGATTTTCATGAGCCGCTGGCTGCAGGCACCGCTGTACATCGGCTTGATCGTGGCACAGGGGCTGTATGTCTGGCAGTTCTGGCGCGAGTTGTCCGAGCTGGTGCAGAAAATGTCGCAGCACATCAGCGAAACCGAGATTATGCTGATCGTACTCGGCTTGATCGACGTGGTGATGATCTCGAACTTGCTGGTGATGGTGATCGTCGGCGGCTGGGAAACCTTCGTGTCGCGGCTGGAACTGGAACATCATCCGGATCAGCCGGAGTGGCTGTCACACGTGAATGCCGGCGTGTTGAAGGTGAAGCTCGCCACGGCCATCATCGGCATCTCGTCGATTCATCTGCTAAAGACGTTTATCAATGCGTCGCAGTACGACGAAAAAACGCTGATGTGGCAAACCATTATTCATCTGGCGTTTGTGGTATCGGCCGTGGCGATCGCGTTCACCGAGCGGCTCACGCATCCGCAGGAGAAGCCTCAACGACACGCCGCGGTGACGCCTTAAGGATTGGGATTGCGCTTGTCGGCCAGCGTATCGCGCAGACGGCGCTGCAAGGCGAGTGCTTCACCCATGCTGTCGCTCAGCGTGCGCGCGAGTTCTGCCAGGCGCGCGTGGGCTGAGCCTTTAGCTGCTTGCTGAATTTCTTCAACCAGGCCGGCAAGCCACGTTAGCCGGTCGCCCAGATCGGCGAGCGTTTGTTCGGCGGTGGCCGCGGATGGCGGTTGCGCTGCTGACAGGCGTTGCGTTTGCGCTGCGGCATCCACGGCGGGCGCAGCCTGCGGCGGATTGTGGTGGTAGAGGGCAGTGGTGGAGATCAGCAGGGTCTCCATCTCTTCGAGACTGACCGACGCCAGCGCGGCCTTGGTGCGCTCCACCTGCGTGGTGGCAGTGCTGAGGACTGGGGCAGGGACCGAGGCAGGCGCAGGGGCAGCGGCAGCGGGCGGCAACGCGGGCGCTAGCTGGGCCGCGATCTCAGCAAGCGGCGGTGTCGGCACGGGCGCTTTGATTGCTGATGTCGTCTCTGCCGCCGTCGCGTCGACCGCAACATCGCGCAAGGCGCGCGCGCGTTGTGCGATGGCGGTCGCGTCGATGTCCGGCGTGGTTTCGCCCTGCAGCGCATGCGCCCACTCCGCGAGCAGCGTACGCGCATCGTTGACCAGATCGAGTAGTTCAGGCGTGGCCGGCTGCGTTTGCGCGAGCCAGTGGTTCATCAATTGTTCCAGTTCCCACGCGCAATCGCCATAGGCACCGAGGCCCACCATGCGCGAGCTGCCCTTGAGCGTATGAAAACCGCGGCGTATGTTGATCAGCGCATCGCCATCACGATGGCCTGCGCCGGTGCGCGCTTGCGCCACGCTGGTTTCCATGGCGGCCAGCACCTCGTTGGCTTCTTCGAGAAACACCTCGAGCATTTCGCGATCGACGCCCGGCTGCACGGGTAGCGGCGTGCGCACGGTGACGGTTGGCGGCGCGACCGGTGCGGGCACCGTTTTGACGACGGCAATTTGCTGCGACAGGCCGAGCAGCGCCTCGAAGCCCTGCTGTTTTTCGTAGCGCGTGAAATAAAGATTGACTGCGCGTTCGTTCGGTTCCTTGCCATGCAGACAGGGGTCGAGATAAAAACCGAGCGTACCCAGTCCCTCGGCGAGCCATTCAATGTCGCGCCGGGATTCGGTGGTGGAGCCGCCGGCGCAACGCGTGAGCAAATGCTGGCAGGCCAACGCCAAGCGCGCGGCGCGTTTTTGATTCGATACCGCAAACACGCCTTCCACCTGGCGCAGCGGGGCGTTAAGCGGCGCCAGGGTGTCGCGTTTGGACGGATCGCTGGCGTAGGCTTCGACGGCTTTTTCGACTTGCTGCAGGCTCTTCAGAATTTCGCGCGCGGTGGCGATGCGCAGTTTTTCGTCGTTGGCTTTTTGCACGATGTCGGCGCGCAAGCCCGCCGGCGAACTGGTGGCGAGTTTGCCGGCCACGCCATCGGCGAGCCAGCCCTGCATCAGTGCGACTTGTTGCTCCAGATCAACCGGCAGCGCGTGGAAATGCTGGACGATGTTCTCGGCCATCAGCAACGCCGAGGCCATCTCGAGTGACATCACCTGGCCGTCGAGCGGATAGGGGTCGGGCAGTTGCGGTGTCGAGTCGTTAATCGCTTGCAGCAATCGCGACAGCGCCGGATTGCCGAGCTCGCCCGCTTTTTGCGTCAGCGGCGCCAGCAGTTCGCGAAAGCGAGTCAGGCGTTTGGGTTCGCCCGCAACGTATTCGGTCCACACGTCCTTGATGTTTTCGAGCCGCGCGCGCGCATCGTCGAACAGCGGGCGCAGGCTGGGCGCGGCACCGGTTGCGGCTGCCGCTTCGGGGATCAAGCCCTCGACACGCAGCACCTGCTGCGCTTCGTGCAGCCCCGGCGTGGCGAAACGGCAACTGGCGACGGCGTAGTACACGTCGCGCTGCGCCGGCGCGGTATCGAATTTTGCGTTGTTGGCCAGATCGCGCAGCAGAAAATCCACGCGGCTGCACACCGGCTTGACGCGGGCGACCCAATCGGCGGCGTTGGGATTGGGCATGAGTTCAATCACGCCGTCCATCAGCCGCACCGCCGCCCACCACAGGCCCCGCGGTTCGGGCAGTTGCGCGGCGATCTGGTGCAATTGGTCGAGCACCACGCGCATTTGCGCGGGGCCGTCCGGCTTGCTGCTTTCTCTCAGCCACGCGAGCAGACCACGCTGAAAGCGCGAGCGCAAATCTTTAACCAGCGCCGGCAGCACCGTGGGCGTAATCGGGCGCGAGTTGGGATGCGCCGGTGCGTTGTCGTGTGCTTCGGGGAAGAACAGGTCTTTCTCCGTCGCCGAGGCATTGCCGGCGACGCGCGCGAGTTCACGGTAGGTCGGAAACAGGCGCAAGGGCACATCATTACCGCCGCCTGCGACCTCATTGATATATTCGCGCAGGGTGTTGGCAGCACGTCCCGCAATCATGATCTCGGCGGGGTCGGCCGGCGCGCTGCGTAACACGGTTTTTAGTGCCGCTTCGATTTCGCTGCCAAAGCGTGCGGCGCCCGCAAACTGCACCATACGCAACGCGCCGCTCACCTGATGGGTGTTCATCACGCAGGTGGTGAGCGCACTGTTGTCCACCGGCGTTGCCGCATGCCGTGCGGCGGCTTCGGCTACCTGCACCAGCGTGCTGTCGATCTGCGGCCGCACCAGCGTGAGCAGGCTGCTGCGCGCGTCTTGGCTCATGCCGCGTCTGCCGGGTTCAGTTGCGCGTGGACGGCAGCCAGCAAGCCGTCAC
>JAYUAH010000365.1:0-1825 GCA_043741415.1 Betaproteobacteria bacterium | reverse complement strand
GTGGTGCCGACGCGAGGCTTCGACAAGCTCAGCCCGAACGGTATTTTGGTGTGATTGACTTACCCGAACAGCATTGTGACCTGAGCGCTTTCTTTACTGCTTCGCCAGCACGTTCTGCTCGCTGCGCAGGATTTTCATCACCGCCGGGCGCTGCAGCATGCGGTCTTTCCACGCGGTGTAATTCGCGAGCTGCGTCACCGGATATTCCGAGCGCGCGCCCCATCCGTAAAACACCAGCGCATAAGCATCGGCCACCGTGTACTGTTTGCCGATCAGCCACTCGCGGCCCGCGAGCAGGCTGTCGATTTCTTCGAGGTTGGACCAGAAGGCTTTTTTGGCGGACGCCACCACTTCGGCTTTACCGCCATCGCTGTCGGCAAAACGCTCAGGGCGCATGGTGCGCTGATAAGACGGGTGCGCGATATTCGACAACCACGCCATCATGCCGATGCACTGCGCTTGCTCCACCGGATCGGCGGACATCAGATTCGCCTGCGGGTATTGCCGCGCCAGGTAAGTGAGGATCGCCGTGTTCTCGGTGATCACGCGGCCATCCACCTCCAGCGCCGGCACTTTGCCGCGCGGGTTGATTTTGAGATAGGCCTCGGTTTTTTGTTCCTGCTTGCCGAGCAGCGTGGGCTTTTCGGTGTACGGTGCGCCGGTTTCTTCGAGGCCGATGTGGGATGCCATGGAACAAGCGCCGGGACTGAAATAGAGCGTGAGCATGTTGAACTCCTGAAGAGGTAGGGGTGGAAGGTGTGGCGGGCATTATAGACTGTGCCGCGCTTTCGCTCGTAGAAATGCTTGACGCTAACGCCGCGCCGGCGGAAGCTTCCAATTTCCAAATGAGCGAGGGAGGAGACATCATGACCGGTTTGCGCTTTTTCACTCTTGCACTATCACTGGTGGTCGTGCCGTGCGTCGTCGCGCAGGACAGCGCGTGGCGCGCCATGCCGGGTTGGGCCAAAATGCCCGACGGCCGCGCCTGGGGCTCGACCAGTACGCTGGATGTGGATCGCAGCGGTAATGTGTGGGTGTTCGAGCGCTGCGGCGGGAATGCCTGCGATGCGTCGACGTTGTCGCCGATTTTGCAATTCGATCCCGGCGGAAAATTCCTGCGTGCCTTCGGCGCCGGCCTGTTTGTATTTCCGCATGGCATACATGTGGATCGCGACGGCAATGTGTGGGTGGCGGATGCGTCGGGCAAAGACGGCAAAGGCCATGTGGTCGTCAAATTCAGTCCCGAAGGTAAGGTGCTACTCACCTTGGGCAAGCCCGGCGTTGCGGGCGATAGTAACGACACCTTCAATCGCCCGTCGGCGGTGGCCACCGCACGCAACGGCGATATTTTTGTGTCCGATGGCCACGGCGGCGACTCCAACGCGCGCATCATGAAATTTAACAAGGACGGCAAGTTCATTAAAACCTGGGGCACGAAAGGCGCCGGCCCCGGCGAGTTTGGCGAGTTGCATGGCATCGCGCTCGATTCTACGGGGCGCGTGTTCGTCGCCGACCGCGGCAACAGCCGCATCCAGATTTTCGATGCCGACGGAACCTATTTGACCGAGTGGAAGCAGTTGGGGCGGCCGAGCGGCATCCACATCGACGCCAATGATACGATTGTGGTCGCCGATCATCAGTCCAGCGCCAAGGTGAATCCCGGCATGCGTCGTGGCATCCGCGTGGGCAGCGCGAAAGACGGCAGCGTGCGCGCACATATCCCCGGCGTGGGGCCGACACCGGATCAGGAAAACGTGTCGGAAGGCGTCGCCTCCGACGGCAAAGGCGCGATCTACGGCGCGGAGGTTGCGCTAAAGAGCGTGAT
>JAYUAH010000364.1:0-4523 GCA_043741415.1 Betaproteobacteria bacterium | reverse complement strand
GCTTGCCGCGCAGCCGCTCTTCGAATGCAAGTTCCAGCGCTTCCTGGCCTTTGTCATCGACATTGGTATAGCCCAGCACGTGCGCCAATTCTTCGGCTGCAGGGTAGGCGCGGCGAAACTCTCGTTGCAGAAATACGCCGGGGATATTCAACTCCACCACTTTGGCCGCCTGCTCGGGCGGCAGTTGGCGCTTGAGATAGACAAACTCGCGTTCGCTGTCTTCGAACTTGCGCTGAAGCTCGCGCACATTCATTTGCAGCAGCTTCGCCAGTTGGCGCGCCTGATCGTCGGTAATGGCAATGTCGGCGGGACTCGCCGCCACCGATTCCACCGGCGTTGAAATCGCCAGCAAATCGTTGTTGCGGTCAACGATCACCCCGCGCGTGGCGGAGATGTCGATCGAGCGCGCATAGCGCGATTCGCCCTTGGCCTGCAGAAAATCGTTGTGCAGGCCCTGCAAATAGACAGCGCGGCCCACCAGCACGCTAAAGCACACGAGCAAACCCAGCAACAACGTCCACGAACGCCATTCCGGCAAACGCGGCGCTTCACGCGAGGCGCGCGAGGCGCTTGAGGTGCGTGATGCACGCGAAGGCGCGGGACTGTTCATCGCGGCTTATCCTCACTGGGCTCACTGCGCGGGATGCCCTCACTGTACGGCACCAGTTGCGTACGCGCCGCCGCCGGTGCACGCATGCGCAGTTTCTGCGTCGCAATGGTCTCGATACGGGCGTGGATCGCCCATGCGCCCTGTTCAAGCTGCAGTTGATTCCATTCCAGTTCGTAGCGCTTTTGCTGCTCAAGTTCGACTTGCAGTTGCACGTACAATTTACGTGCGCGGTGTTGCGAGGTGACCAGCGCCAGCGCGCACACCATTAATGTGGCAAGCAAAATGAAATTGAGCCGGGTCATGAGATTTAGTGCGGCGCCAAGCGATAGCCGGTGCGTTCCGCCACGCGCAACGTCGCACTGCGCGCACGCGGGTTAAGCGCGACTTCCGCGTCGTCCGCGCGCACCGCTCTGCCGATCAAGCGCATCAGCGGCTGCGGCATTTCGCTGGCTCGCAACGGCAATCGTTCAGGCACGCGCGATCCTGCGGCCGCCTCGCGCATGAAGCGCTTGACGATGCGGTCTTCCAGCGAGTGAAAGCTGATCACCGCCAGGCGCCCGGCGGGATTGAGCAGCGTTTCGCACTGAGGCAACACTAGGGACAACTCCTCGAGTTCCTGATTGAGGTGAATCCGTAGAGCTTGAAACGTGCGCGTCGCAGGGTCTTGGCGTGGCTCCCGCGCCGGGACGGCATGCGCCACGAGCGTGGCAAGTTCGCGTGTGCTGCTAATACTTCCCTGTGATCGAGCCGCAACAATCGCTGCTGCAATCTGTTTAGCAAACCGTTCTTCACCATAATTTTTTATAACCTCCCTGATTTCGGATTCGTCTGCCTGGGCCAACCATTGCGCCGCTGTCATGCCACGGCTTGTATCCATACGCATATCCAGCGGCGCATCGAACCTGAAACTGAAACCGCGCGCCGCCTCATCCAACTGCGGAGAAGACACGCCCAGATCGAGCAATATCCCATCCACCCTTTCCACGCCGACCTGCGCCAGCACCGTGCGCAACTCGCCAAACCGTCCGTGCAACAACGTGAATCGTTTATCGCTGATCGCAGCCCCCGCTTTGATCGCATCCGGATCACGATCCAGTGCAATCAAGCGCCCGCCTGCGCCCAACAATTGCAGAATGCGCCGGCTATGTCCGCCGCGTCCGAAAGTACCATCTACATAAATGCCGTGTGCCTGTACATTCAATCCATCAACCGCCTGCTGCAGCAGTACCGCCTGGTGCACGCCCACGCTCACAAGGAGAAGCCCTCCAACTGCGGCGGCACTCCGTTGGGCGTCAGGCCGCCGGGTGCATCCATGCGGCTGTCCCAAAGTTCTTGATGCCACAGCTCGAATTTTTTGCCCTGCCCCACCAGCACCACTTTTTTGTCGAGCTGCGCATAGCGGCGCAACTCCAGCGAAATCAGCACGCGGCCCGCGGTATCCATTTCGGTGTCGACCGCAAAACCGATCAGGCGCCGTTGCAGTTCGCGCACGCGCGGGTCGAGATTGGACAAGCCTTCGAGTTTTTGCTGAATCACTTCCCACTCGGGCAGCGGGTACAACAAGAGGCAGCGATCGGCATCGGCCGTAATCACCAAGTGGCCGCCGCAGTGTGCGCGCAGCACTTCGTGATGACGCGCGGGAACCGCGAGCCTGCCTGCCTTGTCCAGATTGAGTTGCGCAATGCCGCGAAACACAGAGATCCCCGGGGTTATTTGGGTGCTTATGTGGGTACTCACTTACAGGAACCGCTTCGGCAAGAGATTCTGCCGTTGTGCCCCAGTTTTTACCACTTTCTCCCAAATATGGGAAGTACCATTTTCAAGCCTAGATAAAGTACAAGTTTTCTTTTTTATACAAAGACTTACGATTCATTTTATGACGTCAATTTTACAATCACAAAAACAATAAAATTGTTTAAAATCAAATGATTATGAAATTATTAGAAAGTAACACTTTAGAAGTGTACGCTGAGTGTACGAAAACACTAAAAATAGCGGTACGTTGCTGTACCGCAACATAAACCCGGTGCGGCAGTCGGGATAAGCCATCCAACAGCGCCCAACTCGCTTAATCAGCAATGCAACGTGGTGCGTTGCAAGCATCAGACCGGCGGATTGCCTTGACTGTAGCCACGCCCTCGGCCACCCGCTCCCGCAGCACCGCGCTATTCCGGATACGCGACTTGCGGTCGGATAAGATACGTAGCGCATGCCAAGCATCCCGATGCAGCCTGCTCAGCCATTTTCAATTTTGCAAAGCGATTAATAATGACATTCGGCTTAAAACAAAAAGCGCTGAAAGCGATTTACCATCGATTTATGCACTGGCGGCTTGCCGAGCTTACGCATCCGGAATATCCAATCGTGCTTGAATACCCGATACGCCCGCAGCCCCGATACGGTGAAGGCAAGCCTGCGCATCCCGAGTTGGCCGCATTTTTGGGACGCAACGATCAGCACTACCTGTCCACGCTGACCACGCTGGCGCAATTTTCTGAAAATTTGCTGCAAATTCCCGAAGCCGCCGACGCCGGCGCGCCCGGCACCCCGCACTGGAACAATAGCTACTTTTCGGCACTGGATGCCATTGCGCTCTATGGCATCCTCGGCTCGAGGAAACCCTTGCGTTACTTTGAAGTCGGTTCGGGCAATTCCACCAAATTTGCGCGGCGCGCGGCGCAGGATCTGAACCTCAACATACAGATCACCTCGCTGGATCCCTACCCGCGAGCGGAAATCGATGCGTTATGCGACCGTGTTATCCGCAAGCCGCTCGAAGACGCCGATCCCACGCTGTTCAATGAACTCGAAGCCGGCGACGTGTTGTTCATCGACAATTCGCATCGCGTTTTTCAGAACAGCGATGTGGCCGTGTTCTTCCTCGAAATATTGCCGCGACTCAAGGCCGGCGTCATCGTCCATATTCACGACATATTCCTGCCCTACGACTATCCAAGCTCATGGAGCCGCCGCCATTACTCGGAACAGTATTTGCTTGCGGCTTATTTTCTTGCCGACTACCGAAAAATCGAGGTGCTACTGCCCAACGCCTATGTCAGCAAGCACGTGCCCCTCCGCGACGTCATACAAAAAACGTGGGCACACCCGGTGTTTCAGCGCGCCTTTACGCAATATATCGCCGCCACCGGCGAATACATGGGCACCTCGATGTGGCTGACGATCAAGTAAAAATGTAATTCGATAAAATTCGATAGCGCCCGCATACACCCGAAAAAATTGAAGTTGGCCGATAAGCCGGGTTCTGTATGAGGCTTGCGCCCTGACAGTCATTCCTCTCGACCGTGAATTGCTCCACGGCTCTAGCCACCTACCCGCAAGCTCAGCGGGCCGCCTCGATGCTTGCCTATTTGGTGTTGCTCCGGGTGGAGGTTGCCGCGTTTCACCCCGCCGGCTTCACCCTTTCGGGCAAAACCAACGGACTCGTCTCTGTGGCCCTATTCCTCGCCTTCATTGCAAACTTGCGCCTGCAACTTATAACGGACGGGTGTTACCCGCCACCCTGCCCTATGGAGCCCGGACTTTCCTCTATGCATGGCACCAGCATCTTGCGACACCGGGTTTCTTCCACGCACAGCGACTGTCTGGCCAACTTCACCGGCGATGGTAGCACGCGGCCACCGCCTCACGCGGGCGCGGCTTGCACATCGAGAATGCGGCGATACAGTTTATGCAGCCGCGTGTCGCTCACCCCCTGTTCATCGAGATGGCGCAACGTGTTGCTGAGGTATTCGAGGTTATGGCCGCGCTGGCCGCTGCAACACGCGATGATGCGCGCGGTGTCGTCGAACGCAAGGTCGCCGGCGTACTGCGCGTGACGCGTATTGGCGACAAACGCAAGCGCATCCACGCTTCGATCCACCAGCGCAATGCGCAGCGTACGCGGCAGATATAC
>JAYUAH010000363.1:0-4530 GCA_043741415.1 Betaproteobacteria bacterium | reverse complement strand
AACGACACTGCCGTCGCGGTGAATCAGGGCGGCAAGCGCAAGGGCGCGGTGTGCACCTACCTCGAGACCTGGCACCTGGACATCGAGGAATTCCTCGAGCTGCGCAAGAACACCGGCGACGATCGCCGCCGCACGCACGACATGAACACGGCTAACTGGATTCCCGACTTGTTCATGAAACGGGTGATGGAAGCCGGCGAGTGGACGCTGTTCTCGCCCTCGGACGTGCCGGATTTGCATGAGAAGTGCGGCTCGGCCTTTGAGAAAGCTTATCTCGAGTATGAAGCCCGCTGCACACGCGGCGAGATGAAACTGTTCAAGAAGCTGCCCGCGGCGCAACTGTGGCGCAAAATGCTCACCATGCTGTTCGAGACCGGGCATCCGTGGATTACGTTTAAAGATCCGTGCAACCTGCGTTCGCCGCAGCAGCATACCGGCGTCATTCACAGCTCGAACCTGTGCACCGAGATTACGCTCAACACCGGGCCCGACGAAATCGCTGTATGCAATCTGGGTTCGGTCAACATGCCGGCGCATCTGGATCTGGCGACGGGCAAGCTCGACATGGAGAAATTAAAGCGCACGGTGGGTATCGCCATGCGCATGCTCGACAACGTGATCGACTTGAATTTCTACTCGGTCAACAAGGCGCGCAATTCCAACTTCAAGCATCGTCCGGTCGGGCTCGGCATCATGGGCTTCCAGGACTGCCTGCAAATGCTGCGCATTCCGTACGGCTCGCAGGCGGCGGTGGCGTTTTCGGATACATCGATGGAGCAGATTTGCTATACCGCGTACCACGCGTCCGCCGACCTGGCCGAGGAACGCGGTCCGTATTCGACCTTCAAAGGTTCGCTGTGGGATCGCGGTCTGCTGCCGCCCGATACCTTAAAGCTGCTGGCCGATGAGCGCAGCGGTTATGTGGAGTGCGACAGTTCGTCCACGCTCGACTGGAACGGCTTGCGCAATCGCATCAAGCAAGTGGGGATGCGCAATTCGAACTGTGTCGCTATCGCGCCCACCGCAACCATCGCCAACATCACCGGCCTGTCGCAGTGTATCGAGCCCACTTATCAGAATCTCTACGTGAAATCGAATCTGTCCGGGGAATTCACCGTGGTGAATGAATACCTGGTGCGCGAACTCAAAAAGCTCAATCTGTGGGACGAGGTGATGATTGCCGACCTCAAATACTTTGATGGTTCGCTGGCGAAAATTGATCGTATTCCGTCGGATGTACGCAGCCTCTACGCCACCGCCTTCGAGATCGAGCCGAAGTGGCTGGTCGAATGCGCGGCGCGGCGCCAGAAGTGGGTGGATCAATCGCAATCACTCAATATTTACATGGCGGGCGCATCCGGCAAAAAACTGGATGAGACCTACAAGCTCGCGTGGTTGCGCGGCTTGAAGACCACCTATTATCTGCGCACGCTGGGTGCCACCTCGGCGGAGAAATCCACCGGGCGTGCGGGGCAGTTGAATGCCGTGTCGTCCGACGGTAGTCTGTCGGAGACGCCCGCGACCGACGCGAAGTTTTGCTCGATCGACAATCCGGAATGTGAATCCTGTCAGTAGCCGCTATCAACGCAGTTACCAACGTAAAAAAACGACGCCCAGGGTTAGCTGTAACGGCGCGTGCAGGGCGACACCCAAATTCTATAAAGTCGCTCTGCCACGCCGGATAGTATCCACCCAAAAAGCCAATAAAGGAGACTGATGATGTTGCAGTTTGAAGATGCTCTTCCGCAAAGTGCTGCAGCGGGCCTACCGCTTGGCGTGCAACCAAGCCTGCAACCCGTAGCGCCCCCAGCGTTGACCGACACCGCAAAACTGCGCCGCGTCAATCTGGCGGACAAACGCATTATTAACGGCCAGACCGACGTCAATCAGTTGGTGCCGTTCAAATACAAATGGGCGTGGGACAAGTATCTGTCGGCCTGCGCCAATCACTGGATGCCGCAAGAAATCCAGATGAGCCGCGACATCGAACTGTGGAAAAATCCCAATGGATTGACCGAAGACGAGCGCCGTCTGGTGATGCGCAACCTCGGGTTTTTTGTCACCGCTGACTCGCTTGCCGCGAACAATATCGTGCTTGGTACCTATCGCCACATCACCGCGCCCGAATGCCGGCAGTACCTGCTGCGCCAGGCGTTTGAGGAGGCGATCCACACCCATGCCTACCAGTACATTGTCGAGAGCCTGGGGCTGAACGAAGGCGAAGTGTTCAACGCCTATCACGAAATCGCCTCGATACGCGCCAAGGATGAATTCCTGATTCCGTTTATCGACAAGCTGACGAATCCCACGTTCAAGACCGGCACGCCGGAAACCGATCAGGCCCTCTTAAAAAGCCTGATCGTATTCGCCTGCCTGATGGAAGGGCTGTTTTTCTACGTTGGTTTCACGCAAATACTCGCGCTGGGCCGCCAGAACAAAATGACCGGTGCCGCGGAGCAGTATCAATACATCCTGCGTGACGAATCGATGCACTGCAATTTCGGTATTGACGTCATCAACACCATCAAAATGGAAAACCCCCATCTGTGGACAGCGGAATTCCGCGACGAAATCCGCGAGCTGTTCAAAACCGGTGTGGAACTCGAATACCGCTACGCCGAAGACACCATGCCGCGCGGCGTGCTGGGCTTAAATGCCGCGATGTTCAAGGAATATCTGCGCTTCATCGCCAACCGGCGCGCGCAGCAAATCGGTCTCGATCCGATGTTCGAGGGCGCGACCAATCCGTTCCCGTGGATGGCTGAAATGATTGATCTTAAGAAAGAAAAGAACTTTTTCGAAACTCGCGTTACCGAGTACCAAACCGGTGGAGCACTGAGCTGGGATTAGATCTCCCTACGCCAAAAAACCGGCGGCTACAGACCTCGCACGCAGTGCGGAGGGGCTGTGCCGCCGATTTTTTTGTGCATGGTTTTTCTGTTCGCGCTGTATCTTTGATGGCCGCACCCAACGCTGCGAGGGCACCTGTCCATGGCCTATAGCCTGAAGCACCGGCGCTACCGTAGCCGCAGGGCCGCGTTGCATACGGTCACCGAGTTACGTGCAGAGCACGATTACATGCTGTGGCTGCGCTTTGACGACGGTGTCGAGGGCCGTGTTTACCTGGGCGATTTGATGGGCACCGCGGCATACGGCGCAAAAGTCAACGAAAACGACTTTTTCAAAGTGGTGGTTGATCCGGTGTCGCGCGCGGTGATGTGGGAGGGCGGTGTGCATCTGGATGCGGATATGCTCTATCGCAACCTCGCCAGTCACAGCAGTGTGCCGCTGCACTAGACGATCTGAACTGAACTCACAAGACGGAGGGTCTTATGGCAGTCAAGAAAAAGTCGGCAAAGCAGAAATCCGCAAAGAAAAAAGTAGTGGGCGAGACCATCGCGCGCAAGGCGAGCAAGAAGAAAACGGCGTCCAAATCAAAACGTGTAGTGGCCAAGCGTAAATCCGCCAAGCGCAAACCCGCGGCTCGAAAATCAGCCGTACGCAAGGCGCCCGCACGCAAAGCCGTGGCCAAAAAAAAGCCGGCTAAAAAGCCGGCTGTAAAAAAAGCAGCAAAGAAAAAAACAGCTAAACCTGCTTCCCCAGGACGCTCGGCGCCGAAACCAGTTGCAGTTTCAACACCCGCAGCACCCAGACCGATCGCGGTACCCGGCGCGTGGCCATTTCCCATGGCCAGTAAGCCTTAGTACTGACTACGCTACCAACTACGCGACCACTACGTTCAAACTTCAGGCGGCTTCCAGAGAGGTCGCCTTGCGCTCTAACGTGGCAGGCGCACGATCGGTTGGTCAGCAGGATCCAAAGATACCCAATCTGCCGGGCAGGGGCAAGGTACAAATTTTTTGTGTTCAATGTGCAAGTGCAGAAATAACAATTATTTATTTAAAATCAAATACTTATAAAAATATAGGGCGCTCGGATTCTAAAGTTAGTGCTTGTTCACTAACTTACGGTGTGTCCATGTTTTAAGTCGGCTGACTTGCCATTAACGGGCGCGCAGCCCCGATTTTTGTGGTAGCCGCCTGGCGTGCGCGCGGATACGGTCGCCGCAGTTGCATGGCAGTCGTTGCGGATTCGTAAAACAGCACGCGCCGGTGAATATTGCTGGCGATCGGACATCCACAGCGCTCGTTTACCAATCATCGCGCGCGATCTAAACGACGGCACTGGAACTTCGCGCGAATAACGCCATCCACTGATGATGCATGATCAACTAAAAAACTGGCGCAAGACCGAGCGTGCAAGATTGATTGCCGCGCGCGATGCCTTGAGTGCCGCTGAACTGACTGCGCTGCGCGCGGCGATCGACGCACATCTCACGAGATTGCTTGCGCCGGGCGTAAACTCGACGGTCGCGTTTTGCTGGCCTTATCACCACGAGTATGACGCGCGGCATGTCGCGCAGCGGTTGCGTGCAGGCGGCGCGAAAACCGCATTGCCGGTGGTGGTCGCCGCACGCCAGCCGCTGATCTTCCGGTTGTGGCAGCCCGGCGATGCGCTGGCCAAAGGTGT
>JAYUAH010000362.1:0-10522 GCA_043741415.1 Betaproteobacteria bacterium | reverse complement strand
CATCATGCACCAGCACGCGCACTGCGCGCACGTCGTAAAGCGCCTCGAAGCCCGCGCCTTTGCGCTGCATTTTGTTGTAAATACTGTAGATGTGCTTGGGCCGGCCCATCACCTCGCCTTTAATGCCCGCGTGTGCGAGTTCATCCTTGAGCAGGGCCAGCACTTGCTCGATGTAGCCTTCGCGATTGATGCGCTTGTCGTCGAGCAGGCGCGCGATTTCTTTGTAGGTGTCGGGTTGTAGAATATGAAACGCGAGGTCTTCGAGTTCCCACTTCAGTTGCCACACGCCCAGCCGATTCGCCAGCGGCGCAAAAATATCGCGCGTCAACTGCGCGGTTTCGCGGCGCGCGGCCTCATCATTGCTTTTGACCGCGTAGCGTAAATCCTGCGTGTGATCTGCCAGTTTGATCAGCACCACGCGCACATCCTGCACCATCGCCAGCAGCATTTTGCGCAGCGCTTCAAGCTGCGCCGCCTGTTCATCCGGTTTCACGTTACCCGAGCGCTTGTTGGACAGCGCACCCAGGGCATTCATGCGCAGCACGCCTTCGGCCAAGCCCGCAATGGTGGCGCCGAATTTGTCGCGAATACGGCGCGCGGCGTTTGCTTCAAATTCCAGCGCCGGCCACAACAGCGCCGCGGCGACAGCCTCATGCCCCAAATGCAGTTCACCCAGCAGCGCCACCGTGCCCATCAGGTGGGTGTGCGTGGCTTCTCCGCTGGCGAGCACTTTATCAGCGTACAACGGCGTGACGAACGCGATCACATCCTGCAACGTTTTTGCGGCGGCCTCGGACTCGCGCGCGGCACTCGCGTAGATGGCGCCGATCCACGCCTGCGTATCGGCACCCTGCGCTGCCACTAATTTTAGATGCGTTGCTTTGACCATGAAACGCGCCGGTTATTTTTGAAGATTGCGGTACTGAAGATACAGAATATAGCCGCCCCACGCCAGTGCCAGCATCACCGTAACCGAACCGAGCGCATCGGCCATCCACGCGATGCTGCGCTCGTGCTGCAGCAGGCTGAGGGTGGTCAGAATATTTTCCCAATCGTGCACACCAGGCCGGTCAGCACCCGTGCCGCCGCCGAGCAACATCAGTTGCAAATCACGTGCGTCGTTGATGTACGGCGCGCAGTCCATCAGGCTCTGGCCGAACCACCACAGGCCGATCGATCCACCGAAGTTGTCGCGATTTTTCAACACCAGCGCACCCATCACCACCAGCGGCATGATCAACTGGCCGAGCGTGCCGCCCAGCACCTGCATAAAGCGGCCGAACAACATAAAAATCATGTGGCCGGCTTCGTGAAATACCAGATTCACGCGGTGCATGAATGACTCGCCGATTTCATTGCCGCGAAAATCTAGCCAGATGAAATACCAGCCCCACACAAAGAACACGACGTAGATCGCCACCCGCCCCCAGAACGCGATGTCGTCGGTGTGTTCGTCAACATACGTGAGCCGCGCTAGCAACGTGGCGCTTTGATCAGTTTCGCTTTCGGCAGCGCGCACGCGCTTGGGCATCGGCTCTGCGCCGAGTTGGCGCTGCACCCATTTCGCGAACACCAGTCCGCACGACGGGCACGTGCCGGCGTCGGCGGTGTCGGTGGGCTGGCGCGCGTACTTGCATTTAGGGCAGGTGGAAAACACGATTAAAATTAACGCGTTGGCATCAACACGGCCTGTCTAACGGCGCTGCTCGGCGCGACACTCGCACGCAATCGAAACACACTCACCGCGGCAATCAATTCCTGCGCCTGCTGCTGCATCGACTCGGCGGCCTCTGCCGCATGGCTGAGCAAGGCCTGCTGCTGGGTGGATTGATCGACTTCGTTGACCGTAGCACGCACGTGTTCAATGACCCGGCGCTGTTGTGCGGCATCGGTGGCCATGGTGGCCATGATCTCGTCCACCGCGCGCGCGCCGCTGACGATTTGCGTCATGGTGGCACCGGCTTTTTCAACCATACTGCTGCCTTGGCGCAATTCGCGCACCGACGCGTTGAGCAAGCCGGCGATGTCTTTGGCGGCAGCAGCACTGCGTTGTGCGAGGCTGCGCACTTCGGCCGCCACCACGGCAAAGCCGCGCCCCTGCTCGCCGGCGCGCGCCGCTTCCACCGCGGCATTGAGCGCGAGAATGTTGGTCTGAAAGGTGATGCTGTCGATGATCGACACGATATCGACGATTTTTTGCGAGCTGTTGCTGATACGCGTCATGGTATCCACCGCAGTTCCAACCTCGGTGCCGCCGCGTATGGCCACGTCGCGCGCCTTGGCCGCGAGTTCGCGCGCGCGTCCCGCATTGGCGGCGTTATCCGTCACCGCCGATGCCAGTTGATGCAGCGTCGAGGTGGTTTTTTGCAGAAAATCGGTTTGCGCTTCGACGTGCCGCGACAGGCTGTCGCCCGCCGACGAAATCTCCCGGCTGCTGGCGCCGATGGAATGCGAAACCGCGCGTATCTTGCCGATCACCTCGCTCAAGCTGCCATTCATGTCGCGCAAGGCCTGCATCACTTTGCCGATTTCATCGCCGCGGTGGACGTCGATGTGCGCCGTCAAATCCCCGGCCGCCACCCCGTCCGCAACACTGACCATTCCCTGCAAGGGACGCACCACCAGACGCATCAGCAGCCAGTAAATCGCGCCGCCGATCAACACGATCACCACCAGCATGGCAACATAAGTGGTGTACATGATCGAACGCTCGCGGCCCTGCACCGCCGCCCAATCGCGGCGCCGGGCATCCAGTTGCGCTCGCAACTCGCCGATCCTAGAGTCGTGCGCCGCGTGCGTCGCTGCCGTGCCGCGCCCGGCGCGCGCTTCGGCGATGTGCGTTTCCTGCGCGGATTCCACTTGTTGATGCAGGGTGTCAAGCCCGGTGATGAAACTGTTCATGCGATCGAGATAACCGCCCAACTGAATAAGGCCCAGCCCGCGTGTCCCGCCCAATATCGATAACGCCACCAACAGCAACACGCCAAGCTTGGTGCGTATGCTGATTCCGCTTAATTTCATGCGTTATTCCATTTCTAATTCACTACAGCATTCATAATCGGACAAATTTCATTTATAAAACGACGACTATTTACTTAACGATCAAAAGGGAATTCGTATGATGTACTGGCTATTGTTTTTGTGGGTACGGTTAGGCATGGTTTAGACTTTACAGCAATGCGTAGCGGTGCCGGGCCCTCCCGGCTCGTCACTTACTGCGCCCAGTGAGATATTATATAACTATATGATTTTATTGAATATTTATAATTCGTCGGGATCAGGCACCGCATCCCCCACGATCTGCGTTTGCCAGTAGCGGCGGTAGGTCGCGCGATGCGGCGTGACTTTGATTGCGTCGCTTGCGCCCGCGCCCATATGCAAAGTCACCGCGCCATCGCGATCGCTGCGATAGACGTGGCTGCCTTGCAGCAGGTAGCGCGTTTGCACATCCACATGCGGATGCCCGAAACGATTGCGATAGCCTACCGCGTAAATCACGATGCGCGGATCAACCGCGCGCACGAACGCCGGCGTCGATGAAGTTTGGCTACCGTGATGCGGCGCAATTAACACGTGCGCGCGCAACGCCTCGCGCGAGGTCGCGAGTAACTGCTCTTCCGTGCGCGCTTCGATATCGGCGGGAATCAGCGCGACACTGCTGCGCGTGGCGATGCGCAGCACACAGCCGCGATTATTGTCTTTGATCGATGCATCATCATAACTTTCGCGCGTGGGGTGCAGCATGTCGAAGCGCACGCCGTCCCACGCCCACGACTGACCGGCGAAACAGCGCGCGGCGCTGGACGCTTCAATCGGCAAGGGATCGAGATCGGGCAATGAGCTCAGCATCTGCGCCACCGGCAGCGCCTGCAACACCGACGACGCGCCGCCATAGTGATCCGCATCGTCGTGGCTCACGATCAGGGTATCCAGCGCCGCGACGCCGACCGCGCGCAGATACGGCACGATCATGCGATTGCCGCTGTCGACTTGCGGGCCGAACGCCGGACCGCTATCGAACAACAGGGCGTGGTTGCGCGTGCGCGCCACCACCGCGAGACCGTTGCCGACATCAAGCACGGTGAGTTGCAATTCGCCGTGCGCCAAGGGTGGCGGCCGCGCCAGAAACAGCGGCAAAAATGCCGCCAGTCCGCACCAACGCAGCGGCACGCCGCGCGGCAACAGCAGCAGCACCGCACCCAGCAGCGCCACGAACACCGTCCACCACGGCGGCGCGTGTTGCTGCCACACCGCCGCCGGCAAATGGCTCATCCACACCAGCGCCCAGCCGCACCCGGCCATGATGTCGTGTGCGAGTTTCAATATCCAATCGAACGGCAGCACCATGCCGACCAAGGTTAGCGGCACCACCACCAGACTCACCAACGGTATCGCCAGCGCATTCGCCAACGGCGAAATAATCGACACTTGCTGAAACATCGCCAGCAGCGCCGGCACCATCGCTAAAGTCACGGCCCATTGCACCTGCGCCCACGCCGTGAGCCAGTGCGGCGTGCCGATACGCCCCACGCTGACATACAAAATCACCCCCACCGCGCCGAACGACAGCCAGAAGCCGGGTGCCAACACCGCCCACGGATCGATCAGCAGCACCACCAGCAACGCCACACTTAACACGGCAAGTGCCGAGCCCATGCGATTCAACCACAGCGCCAACGCCATCACGGTCAGCATGTAGAGCGTGCGCTGCGCGGGCACCTCGAAGCCCGCCAGCAGCGTATAAACCAATGCCGCGAATATCCCCGCCAGTACCGCCGCCTTGCGTGCAGGCAGCAGCAGCGCAAGCCGCGCGCTACGCCGCCACAGGCCGTACGCCAACGCGAACACCAGCCCCGACACCATGGTCACATGCAAGCCGGAAATCGACATCAGGTGATTGACACCTGTGCGTGTAAACGTCTGCCACTGATCCGGCGGTATCGCGCGTTGATCGCCGATGGCCAGCGCGGCGAGCACACCCGCGTACGGTTTGTCCGGCAGCGCGCGCAGGATGCGCGCACGCAATCGTTCGCGTGTGGCTTCCACCCAATACGCGGGCTTATGCACCATGGCGTCAATACGCCGGCTGCCGCTTTTAGCGCGCACGGTGCCGGTCGCGCGGATGTCGCGCTCGAACAGCCACGCTTCGTAATCAAAGCCGTGCGGATTCGCGCTGCCGCGCGGGCGCTTGAGCCGCACGCTGAGTTGCCAGCGCTCGCCGGGTTTTAAGTCAGGCAAGCTGCCGCGCTCGCCATCTTTGGCGACGCTGCCCCACCACGTTAATGCGACGCGCCGGGGCAATACCGCATCCGGCATCAGCACACGCTCGACATCGAACTCGAAGCGCAGGCTGCGCTCATAGTGTTGCGGCAGGCCGGCGACCACGCCGACGATTTGCACATCGCGGCCTTCCCACGCCGGCGCGAGTGCGTCATCCAGGCGCCACTGCGCGCGCGTAGCCGCCCAAAAATATCCGGCGCTCACGCAGCACAACGCGAGTGCTATTAAGCCAATCCAGCGGCGCGCACGCAGGTGCCACGCGAGCAACACCAACGGCAGCAGCACCGCTGCCCACGCCAGCGGCGGCAACAGCGCCTGCTGCTGGAGCAGCGCCACACCCGCTGCAAACAAAAGGATAAAAAAAGGCACCGTTGTTATTGTAAAAATCTCTATACAATAAACAGCATGTTACGCAAGTATCTGCGGCGCGTCCTGCCCAGCCATCAATCGGTACTCGACAATCGATACGTCGCGCGATTCGGCAGTCGCCTGCAGCACCACAATTTGTGGCATTTGCACCGGCGCGCGGTGGCCGGTGGCGTTGCCGCGGGCATGTTCGCCGGGCTGATCCCCGGCAGCAATCCGGTGCAGTTTACCGCCGGCGCACTGCTCGCGATTAGCTTCAAGGTGAATTTGCCGTTGGCGATGCTGGTGACGCTGTACTCCAACCCGTTCACCATCGTGCCCTTGTATTGGCTCGCGTATAAGATCGGGCAACTGGTACTATTTCAAAGCGACGGTGAATTGCCACCCGTGGCGCTAGTTCTCGAAGGCAAGGGCTTCATGGAATGGATACCCACCGCGCTGCACTGGCTCGGCAGCGTCGGCAAACCGCTGCTGGTGGGGCTGCCGCTGCTGGCGCTACTGCTGGCGCTGATTGGATATTTTGTCACCGATTGGGCGTGGCGCCTCGGTGTAGTGTGGCAGTGGCGCCAACGTAAAATTCGTAATCGTAAAAAGAAAGCTATCCCGTGAAGCCCCGCTACTGGATTAAAGCCACGCGTGAATTATCGGCGCGCGATGCCGTGATGAAAAAGTTGATCGCGCATCACGGTCATCTCACCGTGGGCAGCCGTGGCGACGCGTTTCAAACGTTGACGCGCGCCATTGTCGGCCAGCAGATTTCGGTGAAGGCCGCGCAAAGTGTGTGGGATCGCTTCGTGGCTTCACACAGCGCGGTGACGCCTGCACTTATTGCAGCATCCAACGTCGAGCACCTGCGCAGTTGCGGACTGTCCGGGCAGAAGTCAGGCTACATCCTCGATCTGGCAATGCACTTTCACGATGGCCGCTTGCAGCCTGACGCGTGGAAAAAACTCGCCGACGACGCGGTGATCGATACGCTGATTCAAGTCAAAGGCATCGGCCGTTGGACGGCAGAGATGTTTATGATTTTTAATCTCGCGCGCCCCGATGTGTTTCCCATCGGCGATCTGGGCCTGCAAAAAGCCATCACGCGACACTACAATCGCGGGCGCCCGTTAACCCCTGCACGTATGCAGCGCATCGGTGCCGCGTGGGCACCGTGGCGCTCGGTGGCGACGTGGTATTTGTGGCGCAGCCTGGATCCGATTCCCGTTGAGTATTAAACATAAGTATTTGTTTTTAAACAATATTTTACTACGTCAATCACTCGCACGCAGGTTGCTACGCCGGCTTCAATACGCCGTCGATCAGGCGCACGATGCGATTCGCGCGCGCCGCGATTTCCATGTCGTGGGTGACGATGACAAAACTCGTGCCGCGTGATTTATTCAACGCCAGCATCAGATCAAACACCGCCTGCGCGTTCTGACGATCGAGGTTGCCGGTGGGCTCGTCGGCGAGCACGCACGCAGGCTTAGTCACCAGCGCGCGTGCCAATGCCGCACGTTGACGCTCGCCGCCGGATAACTCGCCGGGCGTGTGTTCCAGGCGATGGCCCAAGCCGACTTCGGTCAGCAAATCCCGTGCGGCCGTATAGGCTTCGTCCTTCGGCGTGCGACGGATCAGCAGCGGCATGGCCACGTTTTCCACCGCGGTAAATTCCGGCAGCAGATGGTGAAATTGGTAAACAAAGCCCAGCGCATGATTGCGCGTCATGCCGCGCTCGGCTTCGCTTTGGTTGCGAATATTTTTGCCCATGATGAAAATCTCACCGCCGCTGGCGTCATCGAGCCCGCCGAGCAAATGCAGCAGCGTACTCTTGCCCGAGCCGGACGCGCCGACAATGGCCACGCGTTCGCCGTGCGCGACTTCGATATTCACATCCAGCAGCACCGGCACTTCGTTGCTGCCTTGCTGAAATATCTTGCGCAGGCCGCGGCATTCCAGAACGGCATTACTCATCACCTCACTCATACCGCAAGGCCTCCGCCGGGTTTACTTTGGAGGCACGCCAGCTCGGATAAATAGTCGCAACCGTCGACATGATGAACGAGAACAGTGCCGTCACCACCACATCCATCGGACGCAGTTCCGAGGGCAATTCGGTGATCTGGTATATCGACGGATCAAGAAAACGCATGCCGAACACACGCTCCACAAAACCCACGATCTCCGCCACATACAGCGCGCCCAGCACGCCAAACACCATGCCGAAAAACACGCCGGTGAGTCCAATCACAATACCTTGCGTCATGAAAATTTTCATCACCCCGCCGGGCGAAGCACCCAGCGTGCGCAGAATCGCAATGTCCGGCTGCTTCTCTTTCACCACCATGAACAGGCTCGACACCAGATTAAACGCCGCAATAGCGATAATGAAAAACAGCAGCAGCGACATCATGCGTTTTTCAATATCCACCGCGCGAAAATAATTGGCGTTCACCGCCGTCCAGTCGGAGATCACGGCGTTGTCCGGTATGCGGGCAGCCAGGTCTTGCGCGACGGCCTTGGCACGAAACAAGTCGTCGAGCTTCAAGCGCACACCCGAGACCTCATCGCCCATGCGGTAGAGCTTTTGCGCGTCTTCGATATGCACCAACGCGAGGCCCGCGTCGATTTCGTTGTGGCCGATATTAAACGTGCCCACTACCGTGAACTGGCGCAGCCGCGGCAGCATGCCCGCCGGCGTCACCTGCCCCTGCGGCGCCACCAGTATCACTTTCTCGCCGACGTTGACATTCAGCGCGCGCGCCAGCGAATCGCCGAGCACGATGTTGAACTCGCCGGACTTCAGATCACTGATCGAACCGCGCACCATGCTGCGCGCGAGATCGTCTACTTTATCTTCAAGCTCCGGCAGAATGCCACGCAAATACGAGCCGCGCACCTGGCTGCCGCTGGTGAGCAAACCCTGCGCATTGACATAGGGTGCAGTCGCCAGCACATGCGGATTGGTGCGCGCGATGTCGGCGATTTTTTTCCAGTCGGCGAGGCGTTCATTGGCGCCGGCAATTTGCACGTGCGCCACCGCGCTCAGCATGCGCGTGCGCACTTCTTTCTGAAACCCGTTCATCACCGACAACACGGTGATCAGCACCGTCATGCCGAGTGCAATGCCCACCACGCTGATCAGCGATATCACCGAAATAAAGCGAGTGCGCTGGCGCGAGCGCGTGTAGCGCAAGCCGATGAAAAATTCGTAGGAATTCAAGTGAGGTGCTTCAGGGAACGTTCAGGGAAAGCGTTGCGGAAAACGCGCAGTGTACTTCAATTCGGACGAATCGGGGCGCACGCCGGTGCTACACTCGCCCGCCACTATCATGCAATGCACTTTATACATACCGCACTTGATTCCCCCGCGCGAATTGGGCGTCGCGCTGTGGCCGGCGCTGGCTGCGCCGCAACTCAAAACATTGCTGGCGCGGGCGCGCTACACACACGATGCACAAGCGGATGGGGATGCCCTGCTGTGCGATGCATTCGGCATCGCGCGCCAGCAGGACTGGCCGCTGGCACCGCTGCTGGCGCACGCGCACGGGCTTGCCGCCGACAGCGGCTACTGGCTGTGCGCCACGCCGATACATCTTGAAACCCGGCGCACGGCACTGATGGTGGCCGACCCGGCTGGCCTGAACATCAGCGCAACCGAAGCGGCTGCAATCGCCGCCACGCTGGCCGAGCACTTGGGTGAAGAACACCTCACGCTGCATGCGCCGCAGCCGGGTCAGTGGTTCCTGCGCTGCGACACGCCGCCAGCCATGACCACCACCAGCGTCGACACGGTCATCGGCCGCGACATACGCAACGCTCTGCCGCAAGGGGCGGATGGCCCGCGCTGGCATCGCATACTCACCGAAATTCAGATGTTGCTGCACGCGCATCCGGTTAACGACGCACGTGAAGCGCGCGGGCAACTGCCGATCAACAGTGTGTGGTTGTGGGCCGGCGGCACAAAGCCTGCGCAGCCCGCGACGCCGTATGCAACGGTGTGGAGTGACGATGCCACGGTGAACGCACTCGCGCATCACGGCGCTTGTCGTATGGAAGCTGCGCCGCCGCGCTTTACGCTCGACACGTTGGTTGAAGGCGCTCATTTTTTTTCATTGAATGTTCTGGCCCATCCGCTGCGCGAGGGCGATGTGCAAGCGTGGAGCAGCGCTGTGACCGCGCTCAATCGCGATTGGTTCCTTCCGCTCTACGATGCCTTGAAATCGCGGCGAGTGAACAAGCTGATCGTGCTCAGCGGCGACGACAAGAGTGCGCATCAGTTTGCAATTCGCCCCTTCGATCTTTTGAAAATATTCAATAAAAACAAATACTTACAGTAAATGCCCGCTATCACCACACGCCCCGTCGCACACGCTGCGATGGATGCATTAACGCACAGCGGTGTGCATCCGTTGCTCGCACGCGTCTACGCCGCACGCGGCATCGTCAGCGAAGCGCAGCTCGATACCGATCTCGAACGTCTGCATGCACCCACGTTGATGCTCAATGTGCAACACATGGCAACGCTGCTGGCCGATGCGATTGCCGCCAAAAAGAAATTGCTAATCATCGCTGACTACGATGCCGATGGCGCCACGGCCTGCGCCGTCGGCATGCGTGCGCTGCGTCAAATGGGTGCGAGCATCGATTACCTGGTGCCCAATCGTTTCGAGTACGGTTATGGCCTCACCCCCGAAATCGTGCAACTCGCCGCGCGCGATAAAAACCCCGATGTCATTATCACCGTCGACAACGGCATCGCCAGTGTAGAAGGCGTGGCCGAAGCCAACCGGCTCGGCATGCAAGTGCTGGTGACGGATCACCATTTGCCCGGCAACGCCCTGCCGGATGCGTGGTGCATTATCAATCCGAATCAGCACGGCTGCAC
>JAYUAH010000361.1:0-1833 GCA_043741415.1 Betaproteobacteria bacterium | reverse complement strand
ATTACGGCGTGCCGTTCGCCGGCGCGGTGTTGGTGGCGATGAATATGCGCCTCACCGCCGCCGATCTCGCCTACATCATCGATCACTGTGACGCGGGCATTTTGATTTACGACGCCGAGTTCGAGGACACCGCACGCGCCATCGCAGCCGCCGTGAAAAGCAATTTTAGACTCGTACGCGCCGGCGGCGATGCGTTGCATAACGATGGCTACGAAAAATTTCTCGCCAACGCGCAACCGCTCACCGAACCCGTCGCCGACGAACGCAGCCTCATCAGCATCAACTACACCAGCGGCACCACCGGCAAACCCAAAGGCGTGATGTACCATCATCGCGGCGCCTACCTGCAGGCGCTGGCGATGGCGCTGCACACCGGTCTCAGCGAGCACAGCGTGTATTTGTGGACGCTGCCGATGTTTCACTGCAACGGCTGGTGTTTCACCTGGGCGGTTACCGCGGCGGGCGGCACGCATTTGTGTTTGCGCAAAAGCGATCCGGCGTTGATGTGGAAACATTTGCGCGAATCGGGCGTCACGCAATTGTGTGCCGCGCCCACCATACTCATCATGCTGGCGTGGCACGAAGGCGCGCAGCCGCTTGCGCGCACCGTCAATGTCGCCACCGGCGGCGCACCGCCCACGCCTGCGCTGCTGGCGCGCATGGCCGAACTCAATATGCATATGACGCATCTTTATGGTCTCACCGAAACCTTCGGTCCCGCGGTGCTGTGCGAATGGCGCCGCGATTGGGATCAGTGGCCCGCCGATCAACAAGCGCAAATCAAGGCGCGTCAGGGCGTGGGTAATGTCATCGCAGAAACACTGCGCGTGGTCGACACGAATGGCAACGATGTGCCGCGCGACGGCGCCACACTCGGCGAAATTGCGCTGCGCGGCAACAACGTCATGCTCGGTTACTATCGCGATGACGAAGCGACAAAAAAAGCAGCGCCCGACGGCTGGTTTCGCAGCGGCGATCTTGCGGTGATGCACGCCGACGGCTACATTGAGATCAAAGATCGCGCCAAAGACATTATCATCTCCGGCGGCGAAAACATTGCGTCGGTGGAAGTCGAACGCACGCTGTGCGCGCATCCCGCCGTACTGGAAGCCGCAGTGGTTGCGGCACCCGACGAGAAATGGGGCGAAGTGCCGGTTGCGTTCGTCACACTCAAGCCCGGACAAAGTGTCGATGCTGAAACATTAATCGCCTACGCACGCGACAACATGGCGCACTTCAAAGCGCCCAAGCGTATTGTGTTTGGCGAGCTACCCAAAAATGCCACCGGCAAAATTCAGAAATTCGTGTTGCGTGAACAGGCGCAAGCTGCCACTGAGTCTATAAAAAATATCATTTAAAATCAAATACTTACAACAATGAACTTTACCCTGCCGCCTGACCTCGAAAATTTTCGCGTGCGCTACAAAGCGTTTGTCGCAGAGCACATCCTGCCGCTCGAAAGTGATCCAGCATCGTTCGACGATCACGAAAACATCCGCCTCGATTTATTGGAAACGCTGCGCGCCAAAGCGAAAGCCGCGGGCCTGTGGTGCCCGCAATTGCCCAAAGATATCGGCGGACAAGGTTTGCCGGTCATCGGCATGGCCGCGTGCTACGAGGAAATGAACTACTCGATTTTCGGCCCGGTGATTTTCAATTGCGCCGCACCTGACGACGGCAACATGATGGTGCTGAACAAAGTCGCGACGCCCGAACAAAAAGTACGCTGGATGATGCCCATCATCGAAGGCCGCGTGCGCTCGTCGATCGTGATGACCGAACCCGCGCCCGGCGCCGGCTCCGATCCGACCATGATGCTCACCACCGCTACCC
>JAYUAH010000360.1:0-4546 GCA_043741415.1 Betaproteobacteria bacterium | reverse complement strand
GGGCGCTTCGAGGAACTGGCGGTGAATCGCTTTGGTGCGTTGCCGGGTTTGAAGGGGGTCAGCGGCATCGTCGAGGCGACGGAGAAGGGCGGCACGCTACAGGTGAAGTCACGTGCGATGAAGCTCGACATGCCGGATTTGTTCAAGGACGCGCTCGCGTTCGATAGCGTAGTGGCGCAAGCGAGTTGGTCGCTGGGTGACAAAGGCTTTGGCCTGAAGCTCACGAATCTGGCGTATGCCAACGCAGATCTGGACGGTACGCTGAACGGTACCTATCAACGTGCGGCGGGAGAGCCCGGCATCGCTGATTTCACGGGACATCTGACGCGGGCGGATGCGCGCCGCATCATGCACTATATGCCGCTGCCAGTGGCGCGTGGCGCGCGCGACTGGATGAATGAAGCGTTTGTTGCAGGGGCTTCGAATGATGTGAAGTTTCGCGTGAAGGGTAATTTGCGCGATTTTCCGTTCGAGGACGACAAAAACGGAACGTTTTTCGTCACCGCCAAAATCGCTGGCGGCGTACTGCATTACGGCGCTGCCTGGCCCAATATCGAAGGTATCGACGGCGACCTCGCGTTTCGTGGTAAACGCATGGAGATCGCTGCGCGGCAGGGAACGATACAAGGCGTGCGGCTGTCCGGCGTGCGCGCCGATGTCGCGGATTTGGCACAGTCGCGCGTGCTGATTGTCACCGGAGACGCAGAAGGGCAGACCCCGCAGTTTCTGAAATTCATCGCAACCAGTCCGGTATCCGGTTACATCGATCATTTTACCGATGGCATCCAGGCTGAAGGTGCGGGCAAACTCAAGCTGCGCTTGGAGCTGCCGTTGCAAAATCTCGAACGCACCCGCGTCACGGGTGGCTATCAGATGACCGCCAACCGCGTGCTGCTGGCGGCGGATGTGCCGCAACTGGAGCAGGTCACGGGTACTATCGACTTTACCGAGACGGGGGTGAACGTGCCGTCGGCGACCGCGAATTTTTTCGGTGGGCCGCTGACGATTACCGGCAATACGCAGCGCGACGGTGTCATACGCATCGGCCTGCAGGGCCGCGTCAATCCCGACACCGTGCGCCGTGGCGGCGGACCGGCATGGCTATCGCAAGTGCGCGGTGCCACGGATTGGCAGGGCACGGTAACCGTGCGCAAAAAAACCGTCGATCTGGTGCTGGAATCCACCTTGCAGGGACTGGCATCAAGCCTGCCGGCGCCGTTTATCAAGACCGCCGCCGAGGCCGTACCACTGCGCGTGGAGCGGCGTTTCGTGGGGCAGGATCGCGATCAGATCGCGTTGAGCTATGGCGACATACTCAGCGCGCGCCTGCACCGTCACGTCGACGGCAAACGCACGTTGATTGATCGCGCGGTCGTGCGGCTGGGTGGCGGTGCGGCGGGCGAACCGGAACACAGCGGCGTGTTCGTGAGCGGCAGTCTCAAGTCGTTGAATCTGGATGCCTGGCTCAAACTCGCGGCGGGGGGCGCGCCGGGTGCGGGCGATGTGGTCTACACGCTGGCGGGACTGGATCTAAAGTTGGGCAGCTTCGAGATTCATGATCGCAAGTTTGGCGAGTTGGCGATTGCCGCCACGAACACCACGAATTCAGAGACCATGCGCTACCGGCTGATCGGCGCCGAGATCGAAGGCATTGCAGACTGGAACCCGCAGGGACGCGGACGCCTGGTGGCGCAACTGCAAAAGCTGGTGATTCCTGCCTCGAATGCCGTAACGCCGATTGCGGCACCGGACAAGGCCAAGGCGGAAGAAGCCACACTGCCGGCGCTGGATATCGTGGCCGAGAACTTTTATGTGGGTGCCAAGCCCATGGGTAAACTCGAGTTGAAGGCGATACAGCAGCAGCGTGACTGGCGCATCGAGCGCTTGCGTTTAACTCATGCTGACGGCATTTTGACAGCAGACGGCTTGTGGCAATCGTGGCTGTCCAATCCGCGCACGCAGGTGAATGTGCAATGGGGTGTACTCGATGTCGGCAAAACCTTGGCGCGGCTCGGCTACCCCAACACGGTGGTGCGGGGGACCGCCGAACTGAGCGGCAATCTGACCTGGAATGGCAGTCCGCAGCAAATTGACTATGCTTCGTTGTCGGGAAAATTTGCGCTTCGCGCGGTGAAAGGGCAGTTCGTGAAAATGGATCCGGGTATCGGCAAACTATTGGGCATTATCAGCCTGCAGTCGATTCCACGCCGCCTGACACTGGATTTTCGCGATGTGTTCAGTGATGGTTTTGCCTTCGATGAGATATTGGGCGAGGTGAACATCGAACGCGGTATTGCTTTGACCGATAAGTTTTTGATCGCCGGCCCCGCGGCCAAGGCGTTGATGGGCGGCACGGTAGACCTCAATCGCGAAACCCAGAACCTGCAGGTGAGAGTCAGTCCGCACGTGTCGGACGGCGTCGCCATTGCCGCCGCGATTGTGAGTCCGATCACGGCGCTGGCGGCGTACGTGGCGAGTAAGTTGCTGAAAGACCCGCTGGATGAATTGATTGCGTTTAAGTATACCGTGACCGGCAGTTGGGCCGATCCTGTGGTCACCAGGATTCAGACGCCTGCACCGCCGCCGCGTATCACCGAGTAGCCGCATGACAAACGCCATGACCCAAGGAACATGAGATGAGTTCTGCCCCTGCAAATCGTGATGCCATGGCGCCTGCCACGCGCACGTCGCGCGTCGCTGCGATACAAATGGTTTCCGGCGCCAACGTCGATGAGAATCTGGCGCAAGCGGGCCGCCTGATTGAGCAGGCAGCGGCGCGCGGCGCGCAACTGGTGGCGCTACCGGAATACTTCTGCATCATGGGCATGAAAGATACCGACAAGGTGGCGGTGCGCGAAGCTGAGGGTGACGGGCCGATCCAAAACTTTCTGTCGAGCACCGCCAAAAAACATGGCATGTGGATCGTCGGCGGCTCGGCGCCACTGGTATGCGATGACCCAGGCAAGGTGCGCAATAGCAGTCTGGTGTACGATGCCGCGGGCCAGCAGGTCGCGCGCTACGACAAAATTCATTTGTTCGGATTCCAAATGGGCGACGAGCATTATCACGAGGCCCGCACCATTGAGCCGGGTGATACGCCGGTGACGGTGGATACGCCGTTCGGACGACTCGGTTTATCGATTTGTTACGACCTGCGATTTCCGGAGTTGTATCGCGCGATGAAAGATGTGGACATCATTCTCGTGCCATCGGCGTTTACTGAAACCACCGGGCGTGCGCACTGGGAAACGTTGCTGCGCGCACGCGCCATCGAAAATCTCGCGTATGTGCTGGCGCCCGCGCAAGGTGGACGTCATGCCAACGGGCGCGAGACGCATGGCGATTCGATGATCATCGATTCGTGGGGTGTGGTGCTGGATCGTTTGCGGCGCGGCGCGGGTGTGGTGATGGCGGATGTGAATCTGGATCGCATGCAGGGCTTGCGTCGCAACCTGCCGGCGCTCACTCATCGCACCCTCCGTTGAAATATAGTAAGTATTTGATTTTAAACAATAAATTAATATTCAGCGGATTGCTGCTATCGAGTGTGAGCGGCGCGGCCTGGCCGCAGGCGACCGTGTCGTACCCCGTCAAACCCATACGCGCGATCGTGCCGTTCGTTGCGGGCGGCGGCACTGATTTGATGGCGCGCTCGATTGCGCAAAAATTTTCGGAAGCGTTCGCGCAGCAAGTGATTGTCGACAATCGCGCGGGTGGCGGCGGGGTGATCGCGTCGGTGATTGTCAAGGATGCGCCGGCGGACGGCTACACGATTTTTTTCGCCACCATCAGCCAGCTCGCCACCAACGTGGCGGTGAACAAGAATTTGCCGTATGACCCCGTGCGCGACTATGCGCCTGTCACCATGACCGGCAGCAATTCGTATTTCCTGATTACGCACCCGGCATTTGCCACGAACGCCGGGGCGGCGTTGGCCGCGAGCACCGTGCCGGCGTTCATCGCGGCGGCGCGCGCGAAACCCGGTGAAGTGAACTATGCATCGTCCGGCACCGGCGGCGGCTCGCACCTCGCCGGCGCGCTGTTTGGCACCATGGCCAATATCAACCTCGTGCACGTGCCGTACAAAGGTTCGGCGCAATCCGTCACCGATTTGATCGGCGGCCAGGTGCACAGCACCTTCGCGCAGCCGCCGGTGATGTTGGCACAAGCGAAAGCTGGAAAAGTCAAAGTGTTAGGCGTCACCAGCCGCAAACGCCATGCCTCATGGCCCGATGCTCCACCCATCGCGGAAACCCTGCCGGGCTATGAAGCGGCGTCATGGCAGGGCCTCGTCGTGCCGGCGCGCACGCCTGCGGCGATCATCGACAGACTGCACCGCGAAACCGTCGCCGCGCTGAATTCCGGGGAACTGCGCAAACGCCTGCGGGCCGAAGGCTCGGAAATCGGCGGCATGCCGCCGGCGGAATTCGGCGCCTACATCAAGAGCGAATTGGCGAAGTGGAGCAAGGTTGTGAAGGATTCGAATATTCGGGTGGAGTGAAGGTGTAGGGCTCTGTCATCGGATTTTCTGTCCCGCCTGCTGTGA
>JAYUAH010000359.1:0-10545 GCA_043741415.1 Betaproteobacteria bacterium | reverse complement strand
GGGGGCGGCGGGCTGCAAGCCAACAACGTGGTGGCCGCCAACACGGCGCAAAGTAAAATTCGTTTCATTTTAGTCCGTTGAGAAAGACGCAGCGATGCTTGCCTGCGCGTGGATTACTATATCGCCATGCGGCGTATCCGGCTAGTCGCGAATAGTGAAGTATTGCAGAAACCGACCACAGCATCTCACGGATTTCACATGGCGAACGACAGCAACAACGTCAACGGCACCCTGAGTTGCCATACCGCCGACGCCTTCGGCGCCGGCAACCCACTGGCCGAGCGCAACACGCTGCGCGTGGTGGTGCTGACCGCGATCATGATGGTGATCGAAATCGCCTGCGGTCTCGCGTTCAACTCTATGGCGCTGTTGGCCGACGGGTGGCACATGGGCTCGCACGCGATTGCGCTGGGCATCTCGGCGCTCGCCTATGTCTACGCGCGGCGCTATGCGCGCGACGGCCGCTTCGCCTTCGGCACCTGGAAAATCGAAGTGCTCGGCGGCTACACCAGCGCCGTGTTGCTTGCCGTGGTCGCCGCGATCATGGTGTGGGAATCGGGGTTACGCCTGCTGCATCCGTCGGCGATACGCTTTGACGACGCCATCATCGTTGCCGTCGTGGGCCTGGCGGTGAATCTCCTGTGCGCGTGGTTGTTGCGCGGCAAGCCGCACGACCACGGGCATCATGATCACGCCCATCGCGATCACTCTGTCGATCTGCATCACGACGACCTTAATTTGCGCTCGGCCTATGTGCACGTACTCGCCGACGCCAGCACCTCGGTGCTCGCCATCGCGGCGTTGCTCGGCGGCAAATACTGGGGCGCGACTTGGCTCGACCCGGTGATGGGCATCGCCGGCTCGATACTGGTTTCCGTGTGGGCGGTGGGCCTGCTACGAGATTGCGGACGCGCGTTACTTGATGCCGAAATGAATGCGCCCATCGTCGATGAAATTCGCCAAGTGATTGCCGAAAGCGAGTGGCAGGCCGAAATCAAAGACCTGCATGTATGGCGTGTCGGCAACGGCAAGTACGCCTGCATTCTGGCGTTGACCAGCTCGCAGGATGTGCGCGCTGATGATGTACGGCAACGACTCGGTGTGCATGAGGAGTTGGTGCATGTGTCGGTGGAAGTGACGCGGGTGGCGTAGACTATCGATGGGCAGCGCGATTTTTTGCAGCGACCTCGAGATGACGGGATGACGGAAATGCCAATGGGTTAAATAACATAAGTATTTGATTATATTACATATTTTATGTCCGCTTATGCAATACGCCTGCGCCGGCACGCGGCATTCGCCATGTTGCTGTGCCCGCTACTGACTCTCGCCCAACCCAACTATCCCAGCAAACCCATCCGCCTGATCGTGCCCTTCCCGCCCGGCGGCAGCACCACGATCATTGCGCGCCTGCTCGGGCAAAAATTGACCGGTAGCTGGGGCCACCAAGTCGTCGTCGACCATCGCGGCGGCGGCAACACCATCATCGGTTCGGACGCGATGGTCAAAGCCGTGCCCGATGGCTACACCATTCTGCACGTCACCAGCACGCACGAGATCAACCCGAGTTTGCTCAAGACGCCGTACGATGCGGTGAAAGACTTCGCGCCCGTCGCCACGCTGGTGGGCACGGAAACGCTGATGGTGGTGAATCCGCAGGTGCCGGCGAACACTCTGCAGGAATTCATTGCGCTGGCCAAAGCCAAGCCCGGCCAACTGAATTTTGCGACCTCCGGCAGCGGCACTACGAATCATTTGGCGATTGAATTATTCAGCCTGCTCGCCGGCATCAAAATGCAGCACATTCCGCACAAAGGCGCGGGGCCGGCGGTGACCGATTTGATCGGCGGTCAGGTGCAGTTGTTTACCAACAATGCGCTGCCGCTCACACCGTTTGTAAAAGCCGGCCGGATTCGCGCCATCGCGATCTCGGGCCCGACGCGCCTGATTTCGCTGCCCGAGGTGCCGACGATTTCCGAAGCCGGTTTGCCGGGCTACGACGCTAAATCGTGGCAGGGCATTATGGCGCCGGCAAAAACGTCGCCGGCCATCATCGAAAAACTGTCGCAGGAAATCGGCGCAATCTTGCGTGCGTCTGCGGTCAGGGATAATCTGTTGACGATGGGCGCCGATCCGTTGGTCGGTACGCCGCAGGAATTCGCGGCGTTGATCAAGATGGATTTGGTTAAATATGCCAAGCTCATTAAAGAAGCGAAAATAAAGTTGGAGTGATTTTGCTTGGCAAACACCACTGATCCCGCAGTCATTCAACAAGCAGCAAGAAAGGCAAATCTCATGAACCCCAGGCGTTCCTGGATGATCGTTCCCGCGCATGATCCCGATGCAGTTATGCGCTACGCCGATGTCAAACCGGATGTGCTGGTGCTCGATCTCGAATACACCGTGCCGCCCAAAGCCAAAGAGGCTGCGCGCACAGGCTTTGGCGATTTGATCAACAAAATCGGCGATGCCCAGCAGGATGTATTCGTACGCATAGACCGCGACACACGATGGGCCGACGTGCGCGCCGCCATGCATCGCGGCATCAAGGGCATTATTTTCCCCGGCCCCGATGCGCCCGAAGAAGTCGCCGAAATCAGCGAACTCATCACCGCGATGGAGGCCGAACGCGGCGTAGAACCCGGCATCACGCAACTGGTGCTGATGCTCGAATCCGCCAAAGGCTTTTGGAACGCCGCCGCGATCGCGCAAGCCAGCGAGCGCGTCACCGCGCTGGGCGTGGGCCGCATCGATCTCACCATGCGCCTGGGCCCGGTGCCGCAGAATGAATTTCGCATATATCGTTTCTTGATGACGCGCACGCTACTTGCAGCGCGCATGCTCGGCAAACAACCGCTCGGTGCATTGTGGCGGCCCGGCTCGCGCGGCGGCGTTGCCAACAAAGAGGGCACCTCGAAAGCCGCGCGCGAAGCACGGCTCATGGGCTTCACCGGCTGCGTGTGCGCCACGGCAGAACAAGTGGCATTGGTCAACGATGGCTTTTCGATAGCGTGATGGATTCAACTATGCAAACTGATTTCGATTATGTGAATCCGCTGCTGGCGGTGCCGATGCCGAAGGTCATACGCCGTTCGGTGCTGGCGCTGTCGATCGACGACGCACAACTGAGTGACAAGGCGTACTCATCGTGGGCCGACGCGATTGTGCTGGAATGCAAAAAAACGCCCGGCCGCGATTGGCAGCAGGATTTCAAATTGCGCGTACCCGCAGCCATTGCCGCAGCCGCACGCGGCGGCGCCGACGTATTTGTGCGCGTCCACAGCAAAGCAGCCGCCGCTGAACTCGAAGCGACCGTGTTTACCGGCATCGCCGGTGTAGTGCTCACGGGTGTTACCGGCCCTGATGACATCAAGTCCGTCGCGCAGCATCTGCAAACCCTCGAAGCCAGCCGCGGGATTGCCAGCGGTGAGCTGGAAATCGATGTCGAAGTCGATAATGCTGCCGCGGTGTGGCACTCGCTCGGCATCGCCCGCGCGCACGAACGCTTTGGTGTTTTTATGCTCAACGAACCGGCGCTGTGTCTGAGCCTCGGCATGCAAACCGCACCCACGCTGGATTTCGATCCGCTCGAATACATCAAATCGCAATTGATCACCGTCGCCACCTCGGTCGGCAGTCAGGCGTTGGGCATGAGCTACCCGCTGGGTCTCACGCAGGAAAACGCCGATGAGGACGCCGTGAAAAAAGCCATCAAGCGCGCGCGCGACACTGGCTTCAAAGGCGCGTACTGCCCACATGCGTCGTGGGTCAAGCTGTGCAACGAAGGCTTTCGCCCGACAGCGGAAGAAGCTGCTTACTACGTCAAAGTGATCGACGTGTTCGCCGAGGGCATCAAGCGCGGCATGGCGTCCGTGCCCATCGACGGCAAAATGATCGACGTGCCGGTGGATTTGCGCGCGAAGCTTTATCTCAAGTGGGCGAATCGGGCGCAGGTGCGGGATGACGAAAAATCTGCCGCGCATCAATAGAGGAGACTGAATCATGAATAACAGAACCGCCCGCGTCTCCATGTTCGTCACCCCCACCAATCCGCGCTTTATCGACAAAGCCTGGACGCGCGGCGGCGACGTTTACATTCTCGATATCGAAGACTCCATCGCACCGGCGGAAAAAGAACGCTGCCGCACGCTGATCCGCGAATCGATCCAAAAAGCCAACAAAGGCGGCGCGTCGATTTATGTGCGCATCAACAAGCCGTTTGTCGATGCCGATCTGCCCTACGCCGTGTGGCCCGGTGTCGACCGTATTATGCTACCCAAAACCGAATCGGCGGCTGAATACAAGCGCGTGCATGAAATCATCCTGCGCCTGGAAAAAGAGCGCGGCATAGCGCCCGGCAGCATCGAGTTGTACCCGATGATCGAATCCGCGCTGGGTGCGGTGAACATTCATGAAATTCTCACCGCGACACCGCGCAAACTTTCTGCCATGGGTGGCGCCGGCGGTTACGACATGGCGATGAATCTCGGCATAGAAATGTTCGCGAACTTCGATCAATACGCGTTCCCGGTCGCGTACGTTGCACTCGCTGCGATGGCGCAAGGCATCGAAGCCACCGGCGGCGTGTTCGTGCCCAACACCTCGGGCCGCGTCGATCAAAGCGACCAAGCCACCCAACAAGCCGCAGCACTGCATGCTGCCGGCATACACCACGCCGGTGCGCTGCACCCGAACTTTATTCAGCCGCTGGTCAGCGGCCTATCACCGACCGCGGATGAAATCGCGTGGGCCAAAAAAGTCATCGACGCCTTCGACAAACTGGCTGACGAAGGTGAAGCAGTAGGCCAACTCGACGGCAAAGTCATCGACAAATACGAGAATGATTTAGCCAAGCGCACGCTTAATTGGGCGGCGGCTTGTGCGGCCAAAGATGCGCACAAGGCCAACGCGCTGGCGCGAGCGCACGCTGCGGAAAAACAGCCGGCCTGATCGTGCAGCGTAATGCAGAGCGACGTGCGCTCAACGCGCGGCTTGTGTAAGCCGCATACGCCGCTAGCGCCCGCCGTGCAGCACCTTTAACATGCGTTCCAACTCCGCTGAATAACACTCGGCGACCGTGGTCGTCTTGAGCTCCGCTATGATGCGACGGGCCAAGTCTTCATCGTTCCCGGAATCCCGCACGTTGATTTCGGCAATAGTGTGTGGGCTGAGGTCCACAAGGATGTATAGAGGCAACGGCGAGACGCGTCCATCGCGATGCTTGACTGGGTCGGCCTTTAACTGCCATGTGCCGGCTCGGGCAGAGTCAAAGGGAACAAGCTGTACGCCGACGAGAGGTTGATGCAGAGCGCTTTCCAACTCTCGAACAACCAGGTTGCGTCCCCGCTCGAGGATAGTCGCGCCCACGGCATTTTGAAGGCGGCTGGGGGGCCGGAAATTCACGTTGGCGGTTGCGCCATTTTTCGAGAGCATCATGCCGCCCCTTTTGGGCAGCGGAACCCACTCCCCTGGAATCAGGTACGAATAGCAGAATGGCTTTGGATTGTTGTAGAAGAAATAGATTCCGATCGGAAAGCTGGCCGCCAACAGAGAGTTTGGCATAACCAAAATTCCGTAGTTTTCCCCGTTTGCCGCGGTTCGTCGCGCATCGTCTATCGCCTGCTGCAAGTTGTTCGGTTGGCAATTCACGTTGTAACTGACTGCCAAGAGCGCGATAAGAAGAAGCAGAATCCTGATCTTCATGGCATTCCTTCCACGCTCAAGGTAAGTAGCTATACATAAAGTCATTAACCAAATCGGACAATACTGCAGGGACGCTTACTTTACGCCGGCATCAACAACCTGGCAATTTGGCTTTCTGAAGCGGAAGACCACGGACCCGTTGGCACCGGCAAAAATCTCGCGCGAGATACTACAGCGCTTGAGCGTTGCGGTTGCCGAAGCGGCTAAGCATCTCGAACTGCGTGACATCTACATCAAGGGTGGCAACGACCCCACGACGAGCACCCCCGACGAATTTGCGGCCCGCATCCGCGCCGATATGACGAAGTGGGAGACGCTCATACGCGCGGCCGGGGTCAAGGAAGAGTAGGCGCCCCAACCCGCACTCACCCGGCAAAAGGTGCGAGCAGCGGAATGATCTGCCGTCCATGTCGGCGATAAACAGTGAAATCCTTATCCAGCGTGAGTATGCGTGAAGCCGGAATCGCTTCGGCCATGCGCACCAGGCACGCGTCGGCGAGCGACATGGGTAAATCGGCGTAGCGCTTCATCAACTGTGCAACGCGTTCGTGCTCGGCCTTGAGCTCAAAACGGATTTGCACTAACCCGCGATCCAGCAGTTCGAACACTTCCTCCGCGCCGCCGAATTGCTGTTTAAGCAGAAAACAGGTTTCGGTGAGCACCGCTTCGCAGGTGGTCAGCGGGCCGACGATGGCGCCCATCGTCGCAGCCGTCCATGCGTGATGACGATCTCGCTGGTTGAACAACGCCACCAACGGCCCGGTGTCTACTAGTGTTGCCGCGGTCACCTGCCGAAGCCCGCCATGTGCTTGGGATTCGTGGAGAGATCGCTGGGGCCTTTGCGTCGCCCGATCAGATCTCCGGCCAGATCCAGAAAGCTGGCTTGCTTGCCCGGCGTGGCAGGGCTGGCAAGATGTTTTTCAATTGCCTCGCGCACCAGCGTGCTTTTCGCGATTTTGCGACGCGCGACCTCGTGCGCGATGCGTTGATCCAGCTTCTCAGGAATTTTCAGGGACAGCGTTTTCATAGTGCAACCTCGGTGGTAAGTATCTTATGTCAACAGGAGCTTACCACAAGGTTTCTGCGGATGGCGCATGGAAATTTCCAGCGCTAAGTACGCAGCGGCTGTTAGCGGAGAAGTAAAATCCAATTAAAATCAGATACTTACATATATTGATCTGGCTGATATAAGATGAACCACGAGCGTTGAAAAAAGCGCGCGAATCATTCGGACTATCGAAGGAGGAGAGGCATGTTAAAAGCAGGTCATCGGTTGGCAGTGGGCGCAGTTTTTTCCGTCGTTTTGTTGTTGCTGGGCTGCAGCTCGATGCAATCGGGCAGCGCTACCACCGCACTGAGCGGCGCAGTCAGCTCACAAGAAGAGGGCCTGATGGAAGGGGTGCTGGTCAGCGCCAAGCGCGCGGGCGCGATCACCACCACAACGGTGGTGACCGACAAGCAAGGCCGTTATCAATTTCCCGCGTCGCGTTTGGAGCCGGGGCAATACACGCTGCGCATTCGTGCGGTGAGTTATGCCCTCGATGGGGCGAAGACCATAACGATAGCCGCGCAACAAGCGGCCAGCGCCGATCTCAAGCTGCGCAAAGCAACGACCGATGAAGTCGCATCGCAGCTCACCAATTCCGAGTGGTTGATGAGTTGGCCCGGCACCGAGCAGCAAAAGGCATCGATTCGCGGCTGCAATCACTGTCACACCTACGAGCGCATCGCGCGCACAAAGTACGATGCCGATGCCTTTATGGGCGTGATACAGCGCATGTCGCAACATGCGCCGAGTTCGTTTCCGCTGATGTTGCAGCCGCATCCGTTAAAGCGCATCGGCGGCGGGCCGATGACACCGGAGCGCGAGGCGCAGTTGCAAAAGGCACGCCGCGCGCAGGCGGAATATTTGGCGAGCATTAACCTGAGCAAAGGCAACACCTGGTCGTATCCGCTCAAGACCTTGCCGCGCCCCACCGGCAACGCCACGCGGGTGATGTACACCGAGTACGATTTGCCCGCCAAAACGCGGCAGCCGCACGACGTGATCGTCGATAAGCAAGGGTTCGTTTGGTACGCGAGCTTCGGCGAACAGATATTGGGGCGGTTGAATCCTCAAACCCTTGATATCAAGGAATGGCCGATTCCCGTCAACAAGCCCAACCGCAACAAGGGCGTGCTCGACGTGGAGTTCGATGAGGATGAAAACATCTGGGTCGGCAACGGCTTGCAGAACGCCGTGCAAAAATTCGACCGCAAGACCGAAAAATTTGTCACCTTTCCGCTCGCGAAAGAGTACGACGCGGATCACACCGAACTGCTGTTCCTCAATGCCAAGAATCACAAAGTCGACGGCAAGGTGTGGGTGAACAACAACGGCGAGTGGGCGCTGTATCGTGTGGACACGGTCAGCGGCAAATGGGAAAAATTCGAACCGTTCCAGACGCCGCGGCCGAATATTTACACCGTGTTGTCGGATTCCAAAAACAACGCGTGGTTCACCGTATTTGGGCGTGAGCACATCGGCCGTATCGATGCCAAAACCGGCGCCATCAAACTGTTCGAAACCCCGATGAAGGACACCGCGCCGCGCCGCGGCATGGTCGACAGCAAAGACCGCGTGTGGGTGGCGCTCAACAAAACCGATCACGTGGCGATGTTCGACCCGGCGACCGAGAAATTCCAGACCTGGTCGCTCGGCATTCCCGAGTACTACGCCTACGATGTGTGGACCGACAAAAACGGCGAAGCGTGGGCCGCCACCGAATATGCTGATCGGGTAGTGCGCTTGAATCCGGCCACCGGCGCCATCACGCCGTACCTGATGCCCAACGAAACGAATATGCGCCGCGCGTACGGCGATAATCGCGGCAACTTGGTGAATTTCTGGGTGGGGGCGACGCATACGGCGTCGATTGTGCGGTTGGAGCCGTTAGAATAAATTATTTAAAATCAAATACTTACGTATCTATAAATTCTGGAACTACACCGAGCTCGCGATATTTCGCAAGCACTGACCCCGGCAGAGTGCTGATATTGCGCACCCACCGCCGACAGTTCACCGCACCGCAGTTACAGCGCATTTTCCACACATCATCGGCGCCCAGCAGCGTCGAATAATCGTGTGTGATTTCTTCGCCGGCCGCGATTGGTGAGACCGCCTTGAGCAAGAGGCGCTTGCCGCGCTTGACGATGCCGGCATTCGGATTGCACGAGTGATTCGCGTATTGGCCGATTTCGCCTTCCGGATTCAGGTAGTAATCGTCGTCGTAACGAAAACAGTTTTCACCCAAGCGCGGATCGGTTTCCCAGTAGTGCCAAACTTCTTCAGCGGAGACGATTTTGCCTTTGATTTCGCAGAGGATCGCGTTCTTGCGAAATTTCTTTAGGGCGACAATGCCGTGGCCGTTGCGCACGCGCTTTACAGCGAGGCCTTTGGGAAGCGATATTTTTTTCATTTAAGGGTAGAAATTTTGACCCGATCTGACAGGCAATGTCTGGATTCGAACCAACGCAGTACTTTCACGACAGTTTGCTGGCGGCGTACGCTTTTTCGGCGCAAGGCACTAGACGCCCAGCACGGATCGAAAGTTCTCGCCGCCTTCAGGTGTGACGCTGACTACACGGGAACGTTTTTGCCGCAGTATCCAACCGCGCGCGATATAAAGATCCAGCAGCGCGGCGCCCAACGCGCCTCCGATATGCGGACGCCGCTGGGTCAAATCCACGCAAGCGCGCGCGAACACTCGGCGTGACCGACGTGCCGCAGCGAGATCCACGTCCAGCGTTGAGAGCTTTTTTTCTCCCAACCGACTGACGCAGAAATCGCGTCCCTCTTGGATCAGCCATCGCGCCTTCACCATTGCTTCGCAGACTCGGACCGCTGTTTCACCAGCCAAGTGGTCGTAGCAGGTACGGGCACGCAAAAACTGCACCGGCGTTGATTTCGACGGCAGGGGGCTACGTACTGCGCGGGGCCGAACCGCCACACTGAGCGAGGCAAGGCTTTCGATTGCATCAGCGACTTGAGCGTTCGCGAGTCGGAAGTACCGATGTCGCCCTTGGGCTTCTGCGATGAGCAATCCGCCGTCCACGAGCTTGGCCAAGTGCGCGCTCGCTGACTGCGCCGAGATATTCGCGGCATAAGCCAATTCGCCCGCCGGTCGCATCGTGCCATCTATCAGTACCCGAAGAATCGTCGCACGCGCTGTGTCCGCCAGTAAATTGGCGATACGGGAAATATCGAAATCTTCATCCATATTTCACCTCACTGTGAAACGTAGAGGTTACTCCGCGGGGAAAATGGTGTCCACAACAAGCAGCAAAGTAACCCACGGGGAAGCATATGACGAGAATTCCGGTAAGGGTGGAACCCTACTCAACGTATTTGGAGCGGCGCCGCAAGGGGCCCATTTATCCAGTGATTGTGGCAGGCGAGTTCGTATTCGTGTCCGGTCTGCCGCCCTTTGATCCCGAAACCGGCGAGGTTAAACAACGCCCTTTCGATCAACAAGCTGAAATCGTGCTCAATCAGATGAAGCGGTGCTTAGAGGCAGCGGGTTCGTCGCTGGAGCGTGTGGTCAAGTGCAATATTTATTGCACGGACGTATCGCAATTTGGAAAGTTCAACGAAATCTATGCGCGTTATTTCCCTACCGAGTCTCCGGCACGCCTATTGCTGTGCATTCCGTGCTTTCCGGGGCCGCTTGATATCGAGATTGATTGCATTGCGGTCATATGAGTTCCGCGAACCTATGAGTGAGGCGAAATGATTCAAAATACGGCAATTACACAATCTGACACCGACGATCTTGTCATCCTGCGGCAGCTCAACGATGGCTA
>JAYUAH010000358.1:0-4551 GCA_043741415.1 Betaproteobacteria bacterium | reverse complement strand
TCACCATCGACGACGTGCTCGTCGTGCTGGCCGAGGCATTGACCGATATTTCCCGCACCGTCGCACGCGAACCGGCGCGCGATACGCCGCAACGCCAGTAACCGCTAGCGCTCGATGCAGTTACGCCCGTGGTTCTTGGCCTGATACAGCGCCACGTCCGCGGCGCTGATCAACTGCTCCGGCATGGTGTGCGCGGTATCGTAGGCGGCCAGGCCGATACTCACCGTGGTGGTGAGCGCACCGCTGGGGGTTGCGATGGGCGATTGCGCAACGACCATGCGTATGCGCTGGGCGGTTTGCGTGGCGGTTTCGATCGAGCAGTTGCTGAACACCACCAGAAATTCGTCGCCGCCAAAACGGCCAACGGTATCGAATTCGCGCACACCATGGCGTATGCGGGTCGCCAGTTCGATCAGCACCGCATCGCCGGTTTGATGGCCGTACGTATCATTGACGCGTTTGAAATGGTCCGCGTCGATCATGGCCACGCACATGGGGGCGCCGCGTTTGCTGCGCGCGAGTTCGCCGTGCAGCAGTTCCATGATCGCCGTGCGGTTCCACAGGCGCGTGAGTCCGTCGGTCATGGCTTTGACTTGCAGCGCTTCTTTTTCCAGCAACAGGGCGCGTTGCAAGGCGGCCACCTCATTGCGAAACAGTTCCGCTTCCACAATCGCTGCGAGGTCGCGCAAAATATCGAGCTGCGCCGGCGCAAAATGGTGCGGCACGTGGTCGATGATGCTCAGGGTGCCGATGCGGCTGCCGTCGCGGGTGCGTATCGGGTGCCCCGCGTAAGCGCGCACGTGTGGTTCACCGGTGACCAGCGGGTTGTCCGCGAAACGCGCATCGTGCGCGGCGTCTTCAACCACGAACGGGCCCGCGCCCAGTATCGCGTGCCCGCAGAACGAAATTTCGCGTGCGGTGCCGCTGACGTTCAGCCCCTGTATCGATTTGAACCACTGGCATTGCTCGGCGACCAGGCTCACCATGGCGGTCGGCATGCCCATCAGGTGTGCCGCCAGGCGTGTGATGCGATCGAAGCGTTCTTCCGGGGCCGTGAACAGCAGGTTGAGCGAGTGCAGCGCGGCCAGCCGCTGCGTCTCGTTCGCGGGAATTGGGGGGGCGAGCATGGTTAGTAATATTTGAGCGTGCCGCTTTACGATACCATAGTCGCAGCGGGTTATAGGGTTTTGTGTAGCGGGCAGGGGTAAAATCCCGCACAGTGCACCGGCGTGGGGCCGTGTGACCCGGTGTGACCCCGTGCGCCGTTTGCAGACCATCCGCTCGTCACTCACCTTGGAGGTGCTATGACCGTATCGTTGCCGCGTGTGATGTTGTGGGCACCGCTGTGGGTTACTTTGCCCGGGCTGCCGGGCGTGTGCATGGCGCAGACCCCGGAGAGTGGCGCCGCGCAAAATTTTCCGTCGCGTGCGATCCGCATTGTGGTGCCGTTTCCGCCGGGGGGCACTTCGGACATATTGTCGCGTGCCATTGGCCAGAAGCTCACCGAAGAGTGGGGGCAACCGGTGATTACCGATAATCGTCCGGGTGCGGCGGGCAATATCGCGTCCGACTATGTGGCCAAATCCAAAGGCGATGGCTACACGCTCTACATCAATACCGTGGGCACGCACGCGATCAACCCGGCGATCTACGCCAAGCTCGCGTTTGATCCGTTGAGGGATTTCACCCTGATTACCAATCTGGTGAATTTGCCGAGCGTGCTGCTCACGCATCCGTCGCTGCCGGTGAAGAGCGTGCGGGAGTTGATTGCGCTGGCGAAAAAACGTCCCGGCGAACTGCAATACAGTTCGGCCGGCAGTGGCGCGCAACCGCATCTCACTGCCGAGATGTTCAAGAGCATGGCCGGTGTCGATATTCTGCACGTGCCGTATAGAGGCGCCGGCCCGCAAATGATTGCGCTGATTTCCGGCGAAGCGGCGCTGACATTCGCCACCGCACCGTCGGGTGTGCCGCTGGCGAAGAACGGCCAGGCGCGCGTGATTGGCGTCACCAGTGCGAATCGCATACCCGCACTGCCGGATGTGCCGACCATTCACGAAACGCTGCCCGGTTATATCGCCATCGGCTGGAACGGCCTTGCCGCGCCGGCAGCGATGCCCGCGCCGGTGCTGGAAAAAATCCACGCCACGGTTTCCAAAATTGTGCGTCAGCCTGAGATGCGCGACCGGCTGATCAGCTTGGGTGCGGAGCCCGCGCTATCCACGCCGGCGGAATTTAGCGCGCTGATTAAATCCGAATTGGTGAAATGGGCCAAAGTGGTGAAAGATAGCGGCGCCAAACTCGATTAAACGTCTAAATAAAAAACTCAATAAAATCAAATGCTTATGGAAATCTCAGCGTTCGCAGCACCCACCGCAGAATTGGCCACGTATATTGCCGGCCTGCACTACGAACAGATACCTGCAGCGATACGCGAGCGCGTCAAAGACATCATTTTGGATTCATTGGCAAGCGCCATTGCCGGCACGCATGGCGATGAAGTAAAGCAAATCCGCGCACTCGCCACGGCGCTCGGCGCCTCGCATGAAGCGAGCATTATCGGCGGCGACAAATTATCGCTGGCCGGTGCAACGCTGTTAAATGGCTACCTGGTGACGGCGGTGACCGTATGCGATGTGCATAGGCCCACGCTGTATCACACCACACCGCAGGTGATAGCGCCCGCGCTGGCAATTGCCGAGCGCGATGGCGCCAGCGGCAAGGCATTGCTCACGGCGGTGACAGCGGGTTTGGAAACGTCGGTGCGCGTGGCCAACGGCACGCACTACGCCGCGTTTCGCGCGCGCGGCTGGCATTCGCCGGGCGTGATCGGTCCCTTCGGCGGCGCGGCAGCGGTGGGCAAGCTGCGCGGCTTCAATGCGCATCGCCAGTTGATGGCGTTCGGACTCGCGGGCAGTCAGTCCGCGGGCACCTTCGCGCACTGGGGTACGCCGACGATTAAATTTCATCAATGCCGCGGCGCACTGTCGGGCCTGATGGCGGGATTGCTGGCGGAGCAGGGATTTCTCGCGTCCACCGAAATACTCACGCACAAAGATGGCGGCATTTACAACGCGTATTCCGATGGCGGCAAACCGGAAACCGTCACCGCTGACCTCGGCAAACAGTGGGCACTGGAACAAATTTCACTGCGCCTGTGGCCGGCGGCAAGCTCCGTGCAATCGGTGATTACCGCGCTGCTGGCGCTGGCCGCGCAGCATGATCTCAAGCCTGAAAATATCGCCGCAGTGCGCGTAGGATTATCCAAAGGTGTCTACGATATGCACGGCACGCTCGCTTGGGATGACAAGTTCAAGGCGCTGTTGTCGATGCCGTACATTACGTCAGTGGTGCTGCACGACCGCGCGTGTTGGCTCGATCAATTCGAACCCGCGCGTGTCAAAGACAAAGCCGTGGATGCATTCGCGCGCGAGCGGGTCAAGGTTTTCGCCGACGCCAGTATTCAGGGCACGGCGGCATTGGTTGAAATTAAAACCGCCGACGGCACCACGCATGTGGACCGGCGCCTGGTCGCCAAGGGTGATGCGGCCGATCCGTTAAGCCGCGCGGAGATACAAGGCAAGCTGCGCACGGCTGCGCAAGGGGTGATTTCCACTGCGGCAGTCGAGCGCATCATCAGGCTCGTCGACAAACTGGAAGACCTTGCCAACGTGCGTGAGTTGCTCGACGCGGTGCGTGCTTCCGCATAGCTTAAACATATTCGAAGGACGAACGGCGATGACTCAATTACGCGGCCCACTCGATGGCGTCAAAGTGGTGGCGTGCTCTACCGCACAGGCCGGCACGGTGCCTTACATGCTGATGGCCGATCTGGGTGCGGAGGTGATCAAGATCGAAGTGCCGGGTGTTGGCGATAACTCTCGCGGCTCCAGCATTTATCCGGGGCTGCCCAGCACTTATTTCGAAACCAACAATCGCGGCGTCAAAAGTGTCACGCTCAACATGAAGAGCACCGAGGCGCGCGAGATTCTCCACCGACTGGTGGCGCGTGCCGATATTTTCGGGCAGAACTTCCGGCCGGGTGCCGCGGAGAAAAATGGTTTCGGGTATGAGGACTTGAAAAAGATTAATCCAAAAATCGTTTATCTTTCGATTTCCGGCTACGGACCCAAGGGACCAAATGCTGCGTTGCCCGGCACCGATTCCATGGCGCAGGCGCTGGGCGGCATCGCCGAGGCGTATTCGGCGCCGGGGCAGCCGCTGCGCACCGGTGTCGTCTCAGTGGCCGACGAAACCTGCGCCATACTCGCCTTCGGCGGCATGCTCGCGGCGCTGCATTGTGCGCACACGCACGGCATCGGGCAAAAGGTCGATTGCTCGCTGCTCGGCGGCCAGATACGCTTGATGGGCTGGACGCTGACCACGGCGATGTGGCGCAATCGCAATCCAGTCACAGGACAAGCGCGCATCACCGGCACAGCGGAGCGGCCAGGCATGAGCGCGAGTTTCAATGACAGCAACGGCAAGCCGCTGGTGTTTCAACTGCAAGGGCAGGCGAAATGGAAAACGGCGATGACCGTACTGGGTTTT
>JAYUAH010000357.1:0-4552 GCA_043741415.1 Betaproteobacteria bacterium | reverse complement strand
TGCCAAGCGCGACGATTTCGCCGGTGATTTCATGTCCGATGATGCGCGGATAATGGTCAAGTTTTAAGCGCCCGGCGCGCGCATGATGGATGGTAAGGCCGGCGCCGCACGCGAGCACGCGTGCCACCGCCTCACCGGGGCCGGGCATGGGGTCGGGCACGGTTTCGACGGCAAAAGGGAGTCCGGGGCCGGTCAACAATACGGCTTTCATAATGAATGCTCCAGGGTCAATCGATTCAGCAGTTATTTTTTTAACAACGCGGCCCGCGCCTGCGCCAACGCTTTGCGCTTGGCCTCGTCCACTTCGGGAAATTTAAGCTTGAGACTTTCCATCCGCTCCACAATCGCGGCCGATACGATCATGCGGGTAAACCATTTATTGTCGGCGGGCACCACGTACCACGGCGCATAGTCAGTCGCGGTATTGCAGATCATGTCTTCGTACGCGTGCATGTAGGCGTTCCAGTACTGGCGCTCACCCACGTCTGCCGGGGAAAACTTCCAGTTCTTTTGCGGTTGATCCAGGCGTTCCAGGAAACGCTTTTTTTGTTCCTTTTTGGAAACATGCAGGAAAAATTTAAGTATCAGATAACCATTGCGCGCGAGAAAGCGCTCAATCGCGCGTATATCCTCAAACCGCTGCTTCCAAATTTTAGGCGTGATCAACTCGCCCGGCAGCCGCTGCCCTTTCAGATAAGCCTCGTGCACCCGCACCACCACTACTTCTTCATAGTACGAGCGGTTGAAAATACCGATACGCCCACGCTCGGGCAATGCCTTCATGCAGCGCCACATAAAATCATGATCGAGCTCTTCGGTCGACGGCGTCTTGAACGAATAGACCTGCATGCCCTGCGGGTCGATGCCGGACGTGACGTGCTTGATGGTGCCGTCCTTGCCTGCCGCATCCATCGCCTGAAACAGCAGCAACACACCCCAGCGATCCTGTGCATACAGCCGCGACTGCTCCTCGGTCAGCAATTGCACGCCCTGCGCGAGCAAGGCCTTGGCGTCGCCCTTGAGCGCAGACTCGAGACCCTGCGTGTCACCCGGATCAATGTCTTTCAGCCGAAACCCTTTGCCGCGACTGATGCGGTACGGCTTAACGAACTTGCTGATTTTTTTGATGTCGGGACGTTCCATGCAAGGTCTCCTCGGCGTTGAACAGTGCGGCACACGACGCAACGATTGTAGGACAGAACGCCGGTGATGTCGCGTAAGCTACACCGAGCCGGGTTAAAATTATCCGGCAAGTCATTGCATACGCCATCCTCGCCACATCACGCATCTCTTTTCAGGTTCACCCATGGAATTTATCGCCATTCGCGGCGCGCGGCAGAACAATCTCAAGAACCTGTCGCTGGATTTACCTACGAATGAATTGATCGTCGTCACTGGTGTTTCCGGCAGCGGCAAATCATCGCTGGTGTTCGACACGCTCTACGCCGAAGGCCAGCGGCGCTATGTCGAAACGTTTTCGCCCTATGCGCGGCAATTTCTCGACCGGCAGGATCGTCCGCAAGTGGATGCCATCGAGGGCATACCGCCTGCCATCGCAATTGATCAAACGAACCCGGTGCGCACCTCGCGCTCCACTGTGGGCACGATGACGGAGCTGAACGATCACTTCAAGTTATTGTATGCGCGCGCGGCGGAATTGTATTGCCGTGGCTGCGGCGCGAAGGTGACGCGCGATACGCCGCAAAGCATTTTGAAAGCGCTGAAAGAACGCACTGCGGCGGCGGGCGATCCGCGGCTTGCGGTTACTTTTCCTGTGCCGGTGCCGAAGAATTTTGATGTGGTGGAAGTGAAAAAACTGCTCGCCGCGCAAGGTTACACACGCTTTTTGCATGAAGATGCGCAGCGGCTTGAGGTGGTGCAGGATCGGTTTCGTGCGGGTGCGGCGGAGGCGGCGCGCGTGGTGGATGCGTTGGAAGCTGCGCTGAAAGTTGGGCAGGGCCGCGTGAACGTGCATGCAGAAGGAGACACAACAAGTGTGTGGCGCTACTCCACCGACTTGCACTGCCCCGACTGCGACATCCACTATCAAGAGCCCACACCCAGCCTGTTCTCGTTCAACTCACCACTAGGTGCGTGCGATACCTGCCGCGGTTTTGGCCGCGTGATCGGTGTCGACTACGGACTGGTGATCCCCGATGAATCGAAGTCACTGCGCGACGGCGCGGTGAAGCCCTGGCAAACACCCAGCAACAAAGAGTGTCAGGACGATCTCGTCAATTATGCAAAAAAGCGCAACATCCCGCTCGACACACCATGGCGCGAACTCTCCAAAACACACCAGCGCTGGGTGATTCAAGGCGAGCCAGAATGGGTAAGCTGGAAAAAATCTTGGCCCGGCACGTGGTACGGCGTGGCGCGCTTTTTCAAGTGGCTGGAAACCAAGGCCTACAAAATGCATGTGCGCGTGCTGCTGTCGAAGTATCGCGCGTACACACCGTGCGAGACTTGCGGCGGTGCGCGTTTGAAGACCGAGGCGTTGTCGTGGCGGCTGGGTTCCGATATTTCTGCTACGAAACGTTTTTTGCCGCACGGCATGACGTTTGATGAAGCCAAGCTCGCGCAACTACCGGGCCTGACGGTACACGATCTGATGCTGCTACCGCTCGACACCGTGCGCGCACGCATGCGTCAACTCAGCCTGCCGCAGATGGCGGATGAAGCCACCGCTATGCTGCTCACCGAAATCCGCACGCGCCTCAATTACCTCGCCGATGTCGGCCTCGGTTATCTCACGCTCGACCGCCAGTCGCGCACGCTCTCCGGCGGTGAGGTACAGCGCATCAACCTCACCACGGCGCTCGGCACTTCGCTCACCAATACGCTGTTCGTGCTGGATGAACCTTCTATCGGTTTGCATCCGCGCGATATGGGGCGCGTGATCGGCGTCATGCACAAACTGCGCGATGCGGGCAATTCGCTGGTGGTAGTGGAACACGATCCACAAGTGATGCTGGCGGCGGATCGCATCCTCGACATGGGGCCGGGGCCGGGCGAGCGCGGCGGCGAAATCGTTTATTTCGGTGAAACAAAAAACTTAATAAAATCCTCATTTAACAACACCGCTTCTAGAACAGGCAAATATCTCGCTGGCGAGCTGCGCGCGGACAGCGGCGTGCGTGGTAAAACGCCTGGCACGAAAACGCAACAGCTCGTGCTGCGCGGCGCCACCGAGCACAACCTCAAAAATATCGACGTCGAAATTCCGCTCGGCCACCTGGTGTGCATCACCGGCGTATCGGGCTCCGGCAAATCAACGTTGGTACAAGATGTTTTGTACAGCGCGCTACTCAAAACCAAAGGCAAGCCTTCCGAAACGCCGGGAGCACATCGCGCGCTGCAAGGCCACGAGCACATCACCGACGTGGTGATGGTCGATCAATCGCCGATCGGCCGCACCACGCGCTCCAACCCGGCGAGCTACGTCGGGGCGTTCGACGCGATTCGCGATCTCTACACCAAAGCGCCGCTCGCGCGCGAACGTCAATACACGGCGGGCACCTTCAGCTTCAATTCCGGCAACGGCCGCTGTCCGGCGTGCGGCGGCAATGGCTTTGAGCATGTCGAAATGCAATTTCTGTCGGATGTGTATTTGCGCTGCCCTGATTGCGACGGCCGCCGCTACCGCCCGGAAATTCTGGAAGTCACCATCGAAGGCAAATCAATAGCCGACGTGCTCGATTTGACGGTGAATGCAGCGTTGGCTTTTTTTGCGACGGAACCCAAGGTGTGCGCTGCCCTACGGCCCTTGGCCGAGGTAGGACTCGAATATCTGCGACTGGGTCAGCCCGTGCCGACATTGTCGGGCGGCGAAGCACAACGTTTGAAACTGGCAGGGCATTTGGCCGAGGCTGCCCGCAGCGCCACCGCGTCGCGCCCGGCACTTTTTTTGTTCGACGAGCCTACGACCGGGCTGCACTTCGAAGATATTTCCAAACTGCTGGGCGCGTTTCGGGAGTTGATTGCCGCGGGGCATTCGTTGGTGGTGATTGAACACAATCTTGATGTGATTCGTGCATCCGACTGGATCATCGATCTCGGCCCGGAAGGTGGTGAGGCGGGTGGCGAGATTGTTTGTGTGGGGACACCGGATCAGGTGATGGCGCATGTGGGTTCGCATACGGGGAAGGCACTGCGCGACTACGAAACCTCGCTCGCGAATCACACACTCGCCGCGCAGCAACCTGCCGAGTACATCGCGCGCGCACCGCACAAAACGCACCCCTTTATTTCGATCCACCACGCCCGCGAACACAATCTAAAAAACATCGACGTCGATATCCCGCGCGGCAAATTCACCGTGGTCACCGGCGTCTCCGGCTCCGGCAAATCCACGCTGATCAATGACACGCTGTATCCCGCCGTGGCGCAGCATCTGTATGGCAGCAACGCCGAACCCGCGCCGCATGCCGAAATCAGTGGCATGGAATTTTTCGACAAAGTAATCAACGTCGACCAGAGTCCGATCGGACGCACGCCGCGTTCTAATCCGGCGACTTACACCGGCCTGTTCACGCCGATCCGCGAGCTGTTC